>NZ_JANSHV010000013.1:0-17485 GCF_047461775.1 Synechococcus sp. R6-5 | reverse complement strand
GGGGCTCCTGCGATTTCTAGCTGACAGGAACCTCAGGAAATTTCCGTGAACAGATCCTTGAGGGCCGTGCGGGCGGCCAAGTGCTTGCGGGTGGACTCGAGAATTTCGGCTTCCCGGCGCAGCCGCCTTTCGGTACTGACCATTTCCAGCAGAGCTTGCTGCTCTTGGGGGGCCCCATGGAAGTGGCTAGCCACCCAGTAGGACAGTTCTATGGGGGTGGTGGGGAGCTGCTCCGGCAACTGTGCATCCCGCTCCATTAGCTTGCCCGAGAGACGCACCACATCTTGAAGGAGAGTGGTAACCTGGCGCACCCAGCTCTGCAGGTCATCGGAAGGGGTGGTCGGCTCATCCTCAATCCATTCCACCAGCCCCACCCGGAAGGGTTTTTCCCGCACGTAATCCAAGACGCGGAAGCGCTGCTGCCCCAAGGTCAAAATGTCCATGCGGTCATCCGGCAATCGCTGCACCTGCAACACCTCAGCACAACAGCCCACCCGCACTGGGGATCCCGTCTGGGGATTGAACATCAGCACCCCAAAGCGGCGATCCGTCTCCAGAATGGTGTTGATCATCATGCGGTAGCGGTACTCGAAAATGTGCAGCGGCAGAGGTCGGCCCGGAAACAGCACCACCTCCGGCAAGGGAAACAGCGGTAGCTCGCGAACATCCACGGAAGAAGAAGGCATAGGGCTTGTGCTTCTCGCTGTACTGAGTCTAGCCCATCTTTATTGGCCAATCTTTATCTCTGCTAAAGGTAGGGGATTGACAGGGAGGGGATCCCTCAAGAGAAGCGGTGGTGCCAGACTGTGATGGCAATCGCCAAGGCATCGGCGGCATCATCCGGGCGGGGCAAGCTGGGCAGGTTGAGTTCCCGGGCCACGGCAGCTTGTACAGCCTGCTTGTCGGCGCGTCCGTAGCCTGTCAAACTTTGCTTGACTTGGGCGGGCGTAAACTCCACCGGCAACAGATGATGCTGGGCCAAGGTGAGCAGGATCACGCCACGGGCTTGGGCGATGGCAATGGTATTGCCCATTTTGTAGAAAAAAAGTTTTTCCAGCCCCACCTGATGCGGGCGCAGTTGGCGCAGCAACTGGCTCAAATCCTCGTGCAGCGTTTGCAGCCGCTCCGGCATCGAGTGTTGGCTGGGGGTGCTGATCACCCCATAATCCACAGGTTTCAACCCCGCAGATCCCGCCAGAATGCAACCAAAACCCATGGTTCCCAGACCTGGATCTAGGCCGAGGATGCGCTGCTCAGGTGGGGTGTCTCCTCTGTCGGCGAGGGGCGGGGGGATCTGACAAGGGCTATGGCCTGCCGGGTGACTGCGCATGATGGGGATGATCGGTGTGCAGGTAGGTCAGGCCCGAGATCAGGGTGAGAACCACCGCCACCCAAAAACAAGGGATCCCTCCCGGCCACCCCAAAATCAGCAAAGCAATGGCCAGGATTTGGGTTACCGTCTTGGCTTTGCCCCAGAAATTGGCACCGCGGATTTGGCTTTGGTTGACCCGCCAGCCGGCGATGGCCAGCTCCCGCCCCATCAGCAAAAACACGCCCCAAGCGGGGATCCGCCCCAGTTCCAGCAGGCCCAGCAGCGGCGCCAACACCAGCAGCTTATCCACCAGAGGATCCAAAAACTTGCCCATATCGGTTACCAAGCCATAACGGCGGGCCAAATGGCCATCCAGCCAATCGGTTGCCGCCGCCAACAGGAACGCCCAGAGGGCCAACCTCTCCCCCAGTGGGGATCGCAGGCTCAGGCCCAGCAAAACAAAAGGGATCCCTGCCAGCCGCAGCAGGGTGACGGCGGTGGGCAGGTTCACCCACTCCAGCTTGGCACGTTGGACGGCGCTGGGATTCTCCACCTTCGGATCTGGCCTCAAGGATCAGAACTATCAGAATTATCGGTAACGGCCCAGGCGCTCGGTGAGCAGGTGGTAAAACCCCTGGGCATCCACCCCAAAAGCCACCTGAACATTGGCGAGGCGACCACTGGATCCCCAGCGATCCACCACCGTCCGGCCCAGGTTCAAGGGGCTAGCCGTTTCCACCTCGACGTAGCAGGGCTTGAGCTCGAACAACTGCGGCTGTAACAGATAGGCAATCACACAAGGGTCGTGCAATGGCCCTCCCGGTAGCCCGTAGCGTTCTACGTCGACCTTACCGTAAAAGGTGAGCATGTTGGCCACCGTCTGCCCAACGCGGGTGCCCAGGGCGCGGATGCGCTCAATCCGCTCCGGCGTGCTGAGGACCTGTTGGGTGACGTGCAAGCCCAGCATCACCACCTCCGGGATCCCGGCGCTGAGCACGATCTGGGCGGCGTGGGGATCGGTGAGGATGTTGAACTCGGCTGCCGGGGTAACATTCCCCTCAAAGGCGGATCCCCCCATAAACACCAGCCGCTGGATGCGCTCCACAATCCGAGGCTGTTGCACCAGGGCCACTGCCAAGTTGGTCATCGGGCCCAGCAAAGCCAAGGTAACCGGCTCAGGGGCAGCCATCAGCGTCTCGATGAGATAGGGCACCGCATGCTGGGATCCCAAGGGCATCTGGGGCTCCGGCAGATCCGCTCCGTCGATCCCGGTTTTGCCATGCACCTGCTCGGCGGTTTCCAGAGGGCGCAAGAGAGGTCGGGGGCAGCCAGCATACACCCCCATCTGCGGCTGACCGGCCAATTCACAGATCTGTCGAGCATTGCGGCTGGTTTTGTCCAAGGAGACATTGCCAGCCACCGTGGTAATGCCCAGCAATTGCAGCTCTTCTGGCGACGCCATAGCCAGCAGCAGAGCCACCGCATCGTCTTGACCAGGGTCACAGTCGATGATCAGGGGCACCATAGGGATCTCGGCAGCAGCTCACTCACCCCTAGTTTAGGTTTTTCTCCCGCTCTTTTCCTCTGGCCGGTGAGCGCGGATCCCGGTCAGATTTAAGATAGGAAATATATCTTCATCCTTTGTCTTGTTGCCTGACACCCATCCACTGCGCATCAACCTGTTTCTGGATTGGGAGCCGCCAGCAGGAGAGCCCCTAGCTTGCGAGGACTGGCTACCCCCTGAACGCTTTGTTGTCGAGTGTTTTCAGGATCAAGCTACCTTCCTAGAGGCTCTCAGGAGACAAGACGGCCATGTCGATTGCTTGGTGCTCCTGGTGGATCCCACTCGGCTGCAAGAGCTGCACGATCTGGGCAATCAGCTCTGCGCGTGGGGGCTGCTGCTGCCGACGGTGCTGGCGATTGTGCTGGAAGGATCCCACCTGCCAAAGGAAACACCGGAGACCGAAGGACAGATCCCTGCCACCTCATCTTTGGTGAAAGCATTGCTCAAGCGAGAGCAGTTTTTCTACCACAACGCCACCCTCGTCCGTCCCATTTCACCACAGGAGCTGAAGGGGCAGGTGCGGGCCGACTGTACCGCTTCGGGATCCCCTTCCGTCTTGGAGCTGCTGGTGGATCGGGCCATCGCCTTGTTTCTGCAGATGTCTCCCACCTGCGGCCTCCCGCAGGGCCCAGCGCATCCCAGCGATCAGCCCTACCTGGCTTACAGCAACCAACAACAACGGCGGCTGGCGGAGAAATTGCGGGAACGGCTGGGCTACGCCGGAGTGTACTATCATCGTGACCCAGAGCTGTTTTACCGTCGCCTCCCGCCCCACGAGCAGCAAGCCCTCATGCGACGGCTGCGTAACCTTTACCAGGCAATCGTCTTGGACTATTTTCAATCTCCCGAGACCGTCAATGCCCGCATCGACGAGCTGGTGGCCTTGGCCTTTTTTGCCGATATCGGCGCTGCTCAACTGCTGGAGCTGCACATGAACTTGATGGAAGACTTTGCCAAACAATTGAAACTGGAAGGCCGCAGCGAAGAGATCCTGCTGGATTACCGCCTTACCCTGATCGATGTGATGGCCCACCTGAGCGAAATGTACCGCCGCTCCATTCCCAAAACCGCTCCAAGGGATCCTTAGATATGTCCACTCGCAAAGCCTATGTTCTCAAGCTCTACGTGGCGGGCAACACCCCCAATTCTCTGCGTGCCCTCAGCACCTTGCAAGACATCTTGGAAAAGGAGTTCCGCGGCGTGTACAGCCTGAAGGTGATCGATGTCTTGAAAAATCCGCAACTGGCAGAGGAAGATAAGATCTTGGCAACGCCGACCTTGGCCAAAATCCTGCCGCCACCGGTGCGGAAGATTATTGGCGATCTGTCCAACCGCGAGAAAGTGCTCATCGGCCTGGATCTGCTCTACGAAGAATTGGACGAAGAGGCTTGAGACAGGCTGCAGGAGCAAGGAGAGTGGGATGAACCAGTCATTGGGGCCTTCTGAGCCAGAAAAGCCACAAGATAACACCGCAGAGGACTCCACCGAACCAACCCCAGACAACCACCGGGCGGATCTCTCAGAGCTGCGAGGGATCCCCAAAAAACAGACGGGCATCGAGGGCTTTGAAGACATCAGCCACGGTGGGCTACCCCTGGGACGCACCACCTTGGTCAGCGGCACCTCCGGCACCGGCAAAACCCTGTTTGCCATGCAGTTCCTTTACAACGGCATCGTGAAGTATCAAGAGCCGGGGATCTTCGTCACCTTCGAGGAAACCCCCGCCGATATCATTCGCAATGCCTCCAGCTTTGGCTGGGATCTGCAGGCCCTCATCGACAGGGGCCAACTGTTTATCCTGGACGCTTCCCCCGATCCCGAAGGCTATGAGGTGAGCGGCAACTTTGATTTGTCGGCCCTCATCGAGCGCATCCAGTACGCCATTCGCAAATACAAAGCCAAGCGGGTCTCCATCGACTCGGTGACAGCCATCTTTCAGCAATACGACCCTGCTGGTGTGGTGCGGCGGGAGCTGTTCCGCCTGACGGCCCGCCTCAAGCAGGCCAACGTCACCACCGTCATGACCACGGAGCGCACCGACGAGTACGGCCCCATCGCCCGCTACGGCGTAGAGGAATTCGTCTCCGATAACGTGGTGATCCTACGCAACATCCTGGAGGGAGAGAAACGGCGGCGCACCATCGAGATCTTGAAGCTGCGGGGCACCACCCACATGAAGGGGGAATATCCCTTCACCATCACCAACGACGGGATCAACATCTTCCCCTTGGGAGCCATGCAGCTGACGCAGCGCTCCTCCAACGTGCGGGTCTCCTCCGGCATCGAGAAGCTGGACGAAATGTGCGGCGGCGGCTTCTTCAAAGACTCGATTATTTTGGCCACCGGCGCCACCGGCACGGGCAAAACCTCGCTGGTGAGCAAATTCCTGGAGCGGGGCTGCCTGGATGGGGAACGCTGCATTCTCTTTGCCTACGAAGAGTCGCGGGCGCAGCTGTCCCGCAACGCCTCCTCCTGGGGCATTGACCTGGAAGAGTTCGAGCGGCAGGGCCTCCTCAAGATCATCTGCGCCTACCCAGAATCTGCCGGCCTGGAAGACCATCTGCAAAAGATCAAAACCGAGATGATGGCCTTCAAGCCCTCCCGCATGGCCATCGACTCCCTGTCAGCCCTGGCGCGGGGAGTGAGCCAAAATGCCTTCCGCCAGTTTGTAATCGGGGTAACTGGCCTGGCCAAGCAGGAGGAGATCACCGGCTTTTTCACCAACACCACCGACCAATTCATGGGATCCCATTCCATCACCGAATCCCATATTTCCACCATCACCGACACGATTATCCTGCTGCAATACGTGGAGATCCGCGGAGAGATGGCCCGCGCCCTCAACGTCTTCAAAATGCGGGGATCCTGGCACGACAAAGGGATCCGCGAGTACCTCATCTCCAATGCGGGCATCCAAATCCGCGATTCCTTCCGGGGCTACGAGCGCATCATCAGCGGATCCCCGACCCGCATCAATGTGGATGAGAAAAACGAGCTCTCCCGGATTGTGCAAAACGTCCAGGCCCTCGAGGAAGAAGGGTTGTGAGCGGTTACAACAGTTCCGTGAGTGGGCGCGGCAACAGACCCGTTGAGTCAAGCGAATTTCCAACACCGCTCAACACCGCGCAAGCCCTGCACTTGCGGCTGGCAGGGAGGGATCGGCCCAGACAAGGATTTCCCCGCGGCCAATGGCGAACAGTGGTAACCCACCTACAAATTGGGTAGTATGCCTCTAGCAGTAGCGCAAAGGGCGGGGTTTCCCGGCGTGCTTAGTTTTCTTGGTGGTTTCAAAACCCGAACCATGCTTGGGGTGGACATCAACCCCGAGCGCATCGCCGTTGCCCAACTGAAAAAGCAGGGCAATGGTCGCTATCGTCTGGCCCACTACCACAGCGTGGACATGCCGGAAGGGGCGATGGTCGAAGGACGCATCCTCGATCCGAGCACAGTTGGCTTGATCCTGATGAATTTGCTCAATGAAAACAAGGTACCCACCAACCTGCCGGCAGCCACAGCAGTGCCCGTAAGGGAGGCCATCGTTCGTCTCATTCGCCTGCCTGCCGACCTGCCCGCCGATGAGTTGCGCCGGGTGGTTTTGGAGCAGGAGGCCGAACTCTACATTCCCTACCCGCGGGATCAGGCGGATGTCGATTACCAGCCCTTGGGTCTCGATCTTTCCCAGGATGGCATTGAGCGCATCGAAGTCTTGCTGGTGGCCATCCCCAAAGAGGTGGTGGATAATTACCTGGAGGTGCTGCAGGCAGCCAATTTGCAGGTGCGCTGTGTGGAGCTGGCCAGCTTCTCCCTCATTCGCACCATCCGCGATCAGCTAACCCAGTACGGCCCCCAAGAGGCCGTGTTGCTCAGCTCCATCGGCTACGACAGCAGCGAGATCAGCATTTTGGTGAACGGGATCCCGCAATTTACCCGCACCGTCAACATCGGCACCATCCACATGCGGCAGGTGCTGGCCCAATCCCTGAATCTGCCGCTTAGCCGCACCGGCGACCTGTTGCGAACTCTGAGGTTACCCTTGATCAACCCCACCGATATTTTGGCCACGGGAGAACAGCCGGCGCCCAGCAATCCCGGTGTAGCAGCAGTAACGCGCGTTGTCTCCGATTTGGCGGATGAACTGAAGCGCTCCATCGACTTCTTTACGAGCACAGAAAGCAGCTCGCCTGTGGTGAAAGTACTGCTGGCCGGAACTGGGGCAAGCATCGGCCAAATCGACGGCTTCTTATCTCAGTCGTTGAGCGTGGCGGTGGAGTTGGCGGATCCCTTTGGCAACATTGTCGTGCCGGATTCAGTGGAACTGCCCCTGGAGGAACGCCCAGCAATGGGAGTGGCCCTGGGGTTGGCGTTACGGGAAGACACCAAGTAGCGGCAGCAGGCAGCGCAAGCTCGCCCAACCGATGGAATAGCGCACAAGGCGGTTAAAGAGATGTACACACCGGAGATCAATTTCCTCAAAGAAAGGCCGGATGTCCTCACCACAGCTCGAACAGGTGGGGGAGCAGTAGTCGCAGCTGAGGCTGCAGAGGGATCCCAGAATTGGATCCCGGCCATTGGCCTGGGGGTTGCTGTTGCTGCTGTAGCGATGGGAGCTTTTTGGTATTTCCAAGACAGCTTTTCCCGCCAGAGAGAAACCTTGAGGGCGGAGCGGGCTCGCCTTGACAGTGAGCTCAGCACAGCCAATGCTGAGTTGTCCCAGCTGCAGAATGCCAATCAAGAGCTGCAAACCATTCGCGCCCAAACGGAAGGGTTCCGCTCCTTTCTGAGATCCGTCCAGCCTTGGTCGGCCATCTTGGAAGAGCTGCGGCGCAAGATCCCCGGCCAGGGGGTATGGATAACCAACATCAGCGCTTCCGGGGATACCGTCAATATCCAAGGAGGGGCGCTGGACTTTCCCCTGGTGAACGACTTTTTGCTCACCCTGCTGGATTCCAACTTTGTGACCAGCGCCGTCCTGAACAGCAGCTCCCGGGTGGACGGCACAGACCTAACCGAGCCCAGCGTTACCTACGGCATAACCGTAACCATCCGTACCCTGGGGGATCCCGACCCAGAATTTACCCGCGAGCTGGAGCAGCGGGGAGCGATAGGCTTGGTTGAAAAGATCCGCATTTTGCGTCGAGTGGAGGCGAACTGATGACTGGATCGGTTGAAGGTTTTCCCGACGAACAACTGGTGGTTCCCCCGGCAGGGCCGCCGGTACTGCTGGGCGTGGAGCTGACCCCCATTCGAATTGGTCTTTTAATCGGGATCACAGGGCTAGGCGCGGCGGGGTTTCTGGCCTTCACCCAACTTCGCCCCTTGATCGAGGAGGTACAGGCTTTGGAAAGGGAGGTAGCCAACAAAACCACCCAGTTGCAGGACATAAAGAGCCAGATTGCCAGTTTGCAAGATGTGCCCAATCAGGTCGAGAGAGCTCGCGTGGAGCGGGAACAGATCAGTGCCCTGCTCTCCACCCCCGAGAATGCCGACACGCAACTGCTGGATCTCAACCGGCTGGTGCAGGGGCAGCCCAACAGCCAGCTGCGCAGCTTTAGCCCTTCTCCACTGACTCCAGCGTCTTCGGCCAATCCGGAAGTGCCTGGGATCATCGCTCCGGCCATCCAAGTGCAAACCACCCGTGTCGCTCTGCGTGGCCCCTATACGGAGCTGATCAATCTGATGGGAGATATAGAGCGTCTGCGCACATTGTTCCGGGTGAGCAACATCAGCTTAAATCCTGTTCAAGACACAGGGGAGCTGGACGCTGCTTTTGATTTGATTGCCTACATCTACAACAAGGACGTTCCGTTGGGCACTGCTCCTGCACCTGAAGGGCAAGCCCCCCCTGAAGGAGAACAGGCAGCACCCAGCCAATAGCCTAGCTATGCTTCGGCTCAGGGGGAGATCCTGCCAGTGCGGGATCCCCTCTGGTTTTCAGAAGACGGGAACAACCGCCGGTTCAGCACGGATAGTGTTGCCGAATCGAAGATCTGGGAAAAATTTCTTCCGAAACGGCTACAGGTAGTGGCAAAGTCCGAGATTTCGGCTTTGATCAGGGAAGCACGGGGTGAACGAGGCCAAAGGCACCCGTGGCGAGGTGAAGCAAGAATACGACTGGGTGAAGGAGTGAGGTGTGAGGATAATGAACCGTCGAGTTGCTTATGGGTGTGCGTTGGGCTTGATCCTGTCCCTGCCCCCATTGGCCTTAGAAAGCCGGGTCAATGAGGCAGCCGCTCAACAGTTGACCTCCGCAAACCCGCAACGCCTCAGCCGCATCACAGATATCCGCCTGGTGCCCAACGGCAACCGCATGCAGTTGGAGATCAACACCGAAGGGGGCGCCCGCCCACAGGTGTTCTTTACCCAGCAGGGACAATCTTGGATCGGGGACATCACCAATGCTCAATTGAGCGGAAGCCAGGGCCGCTATCGCCAAGAGTCTCCCCTGCCGGGGGTGCGCTTCATTGAGGCCTGGCAGTTGAGCAACGACAGCGTGCGGATAGAAATAGCCGGTGTGGCCGCAGCTCCCCAAGGCTTGCTGGCTCGGCGCAGCCCGACGCAGTTGGTCTTCGATTTTGAGGGCCTACCCTCTGCCCCACTGGTTCCAGTGGCTGCAGTGCCCAGTCAACCGGTATCCCCAACCCGACCTCAACCCACGGCTCCTACTCCTCAGCCAACAGCTTCTGCCCCTGCCCCCCAGCCGGTCGCTCAAAACCCTGCCCCTCCGCCGACCGCTCAAGCGGCTCCTCCCATACCTGCTGCTCCTGCTGCACCCGTGATTTCTCAGGTGCCTTCTGTGGACCAGCTCAACCAACCCCAACTGCCGCCAGGGGTTGTCAATCCTGATGTTTCTCCGTTTCAAGGTCGAGCAATGGCTCCCCCGGCTGGAGATCTTGCCGTTGGCAGTATTATTCCAGCTCCTCCCCCGGTGGATTTGGGTTCAAATGCCAAGATCACTTTGACCTTAAGAGATGCTCCTGTAGGTGATGTGTTAAGCCTACTGGTGCGTCGAGCTGGGCTTAATGTAGTTCTCAATGATGTGCCTCCGGACTTGACGATTTCCCTAGATGTAGCTGACTCACCTCTACAAGAAACATTTAACTTTATTTTGCGCTTGAAGGAGCTTCAAGCGTCTCGCGTAGGGCAAACAGTTTTCATTGGTACTACACTCCCTGGGGTTGGCCAGCAGATCGTCAGGACGTACAGACTCAATCAACTGAGAATCGAAGAGACAGAGCAAACTTTCGATTTAGCTGCTGCCGGTACTGCAGGGGGAGGAGGAACAGTTGAAATCAATGCCAGACAATTGAGTATCACGCCGAGCGAAATCAGAAGTAGAATTTTGGCCATTCTGGAAGCATCAAATATCCCTTTAGCTCAAGAGTCAGCCATTCAAGCGGATCCAAGAACAAATTCGCTAACTATTGTTGCCACACCTACCCAACATGATGTAATTGCAGCATATCTTGCGCAAATTGACTTGAGAAGTCGACAGGTTTTAATTAGTGCTAGGTTTATTGAGATCAACCTAGATAATAATTCTAGTCTAGGAGTTGCACTGGGTAGTGCATCTGGCAACTTTGCTCTGGGGTCTGGAGATAACACTGTCTTCGGTGGAACTCCTCTTGACCAACCTGCAGGATCCTCAGTTCCTAATGTTGGTTCTGTTCCTGCTGCAGGGACCGGAGGCTCACTTGTGTTTAACACCTTGAATCGATTACAGCAATCTCTAGCAGCTCGTATAGATGCAGCCATTGCTTCAGGAACAGCTAAGATATTGGCCGATCCAAAAGTAGTAGTCGCGAATAACACTGGCGCAGCTATTGTGGTTGGCCAAGAAGTTATCACCAATAGGAGATTGCAAACAGATCCTGCGACTGGCACATCAACTGTCGTTTTTGAGAAAGGAAATGCGGGAGTCAATTTACTCATTCAGAATGTCAGGATCGATGATAACGGCTACATTACGCTGAACCTTATTCCACAGATCTCATCTATTGGCAGTCAAATTACACTTTCTGATGGCACTGTTATTAGTTTGCTCAATCAGCGTTCTGTCGGAACATTGCAAACCAGACTTAAAGATCGAGAAACACTATTTCTTGGAGGATTGATACAAGAGGAAGATCGAGTATCTGTTGATAAAGTCCCACTTCTTTCTGAAATTCCTTTACTTGGCTCCCTCTTCCGCAGACAAAACACAACAAATACTAGAAGTGAGGTTGTCGTCTTGATTACTCCAGTTATATTGGAAGATTAAGGCGAAATACAGAATTTCATCGTTTTTGGCCATCCACTTTTATGAGATGAATTGTGCATCAATGCTGAGTTCGAACTCTCGCTATCGACCTTGGGTCAGGCTGGGATCCTTGCTGCTTAGCTTCGGGCTGGCTTTGATTTTGGCATGGGCAAGAGTAGGCTGGACACAAACCCATCGCATTTCTCTATCGGTACAAGGGCAGAGTTATTCACAACTAGTGGAACAATCGCGTCCTTTGGTTTGGCAAGCTTTGGCCCAACAATTTCAAGCTCAACCGCAGTCAGAGCAAATCACTTTGGAGGTATTGGGACAAGCTGGGGAACAACAAGTACCCCTATTCACAGTGCGAATGCCTCGTAGCGTTTGGCAGCAGGCCCCCTCTCCTGCTCAACTGGAACAATTCAGCACTTTTTATCCTAATACGTTGGCTCTTTTACAGCCGCGAGCACCGCTGCAGCAAGCCCAGGTAGAATCTACTGCTCCCTTTGCAAATGGAATTACATTGGTCTCCAGCAATCCTTCCAATGGCCAAAGAGGGATCCCAATTGACCAAAATATCCATCTGCGTTTTGATCGACAGCTTCCAGCCGGAATAACAGGTCTAGCCTTCGGGATCCAGCCCCCTGTGGAGGTGGCCTTTGACATTCAGGGAAACGAGCTGATCTTTCAGCCTTTACAGCTACTCAGCTACAGCACAGATTACAGAATACTCTTGCCTGCAGCCAAAGAGCTGGATTTACAAAAGCCCATAGAATTGACTTTCCGCACCGAGCCTCAGTACAGTTACCAGCGAGATATTAAGCCCTTGCTAGAAGCCAGTTGTGTAGGTTGTCATCAGCAGGCCGGTCGGATGCGGCGCAGCCCTTTAGATAGTTATGCTGCGGTGATGCGTTATGTAACGCCGGGATCGGAAAATAGCGAGTTGCTCAAACCGCGTTGGTTAGCTCGTCATGCTGTCATCCAGCGAGCTGCAGGGATCCGTTTGAATGGGGGGGGAGTGGATGCCCTGAGTTTGTTGTCGCAGGGCAGGGAAGGAGCTGAACCTACGCCCAGGGTTCCTGTGAGTGATCCCCAGGGAGAGTCTCCCGGATCTTTTATCGGACGCAGTGGATCCCCAGAATTGGCCTATATTCGTCGCAACGGCACCGGCATGGATCGCCTAGGTCACTTGAGCGCTGATGAAATTCAAATCCTGCGTACCTGGATTATTCAGGATCAAGCGGCTGAGGCCCATAAGAGTTAGCCTGATGGGCTGGAGAGTCTTTACCAACAAAGATCCCTTGCTCGTTTGTTTACTTTAAGATTAGGAACCTACGAGATCAATTTGATGACAACCCCCACAGAGGATCGGCTAGACCGGATTGAGCGTGTTGTAGAAGTTTTGGTGAACCAGCAGAGGGAAGTGCTGGGGCGCGTCGATGGGTTGTCTCACCGGGTGGATAGCTTGACCGAGCAGGTGGATAACCTCACGGATCGAGTAGACAACCTGACTAACCGAGTAGATAGCCTGACCGACAGGGTGGATAACCTCTCCCAAAGTGTCAGCAAACTTTCCGCCGATGTCGATAAGTTGGGCTTCAAGTTCGACACTGCTCAATCGGTTGGGGAGCGGCTAGAGCGGCTGGCAACCAGCTTGATCGCAGGAGCCACGATTAGCATCATTGCCGGGGTTATCCTTGTGCTGCTCAGAGAGGGATCCCGTTAATTCTTTCCCGCCCCCTCGATGGAAAAAAATAGGGATCCCAGCCAATGGGATCCCTGGTTATCCTTCCTCTAGTGTTTCAGTCCTCAACACACCTTCCCTATGAGATGCTCTGATTCTAAGAGCCGACCCGTGAAAAAGTCGTGAAACTGACAGATGAGGTGGAAGGTTAAGCCTTGCTCAGGTGGTCAGGGATCCACCTCGGGCAACAAGCGCCAATTCCACCTGATTTTCTTGGGGCTGCCCCAGTTGCACCTCCACATCTCGGCCAAAGAAGCCTTGCATTTTTTTCTGGTAGCTTTCCTGCCATTGTTGGAAGGGAACCTTGGGGGAATCGAACAGAAGCACCAAGGTATACCGGCCATCTCGCAGCTCTTCTCTGTACCCTCTCACCTTGGGCAGATCTGCTTCCAGAGGGCCGCGCAGACCCAGAAACTCCAGGGCATCCTCCAGGTGGGCATTAGCCCCGTAGCTATATTTGGTGATATCGGCGCGGACTTGCTTTTGAATTTCCGTGGCCTGCTGGGCGCGGGCTTGGATCACCTCGAGAGAAGGGGCGGCCAGGGCAGGTACCGGCTTGAGTTCCACTACCTTCATGGTTATCCCTCCCAACAGCAAGGGGATCCCGGCAAACAGGCCGATGAGATTGAGGGTGGGATCGTTGTAGTGGGCAAAGCCCCAAGCCGTGGCGGCAACGCCGGCCAGCAACACGAGAGTGCTCAGGGGGAAGGGCAGTTTTTCAAACATACAGGAGAGGAAGAAAGGCCACCTGAAAACCCAGGCTAGCAGGAAAAGCGCCAGCGGTGGACTTAACCTCCATTGGGATGGATAATCACAAAATGCCCACCTGGTGTGTTGAGGAGTGGTCTGTGGTTCTGTCCAATCTGTCCAAAACCTCTCGTTGCTTGCGCTCGCTGGATCGCAAAGCCCAGGAGCGAGCACCTCTATTTGAGGCCATCCGCCACTATTGCAGCTTGGATAAGGCTCCTTTTCACACGCCAGGCCACAAACAGGGACGTGGGATCCCTGCCGACTTGCGGACCTTTTTGGGAGAGAACGTCTTCCGGGCAGATCTGACCGAGCTGCCAGAGGTGGACAACCTCCACGACCCCGATGGCGTGATCCGAGAGGCCCAGGAGCTGGCGGCAGCAGCTTATGGAGCGGATCGCAGTTGGTTTTTGGTCAACGGTTCCACCTGCGGCGTGGAAACGCTGGTGATGGCGGTGTGCGATCCGGGAGACAAGATCCTCTTGCCGCGCAACTGCCACAAATCCGCCATTGCCGGGGTGATCCTCTCTGGGGCGGTGCCGGCCTATATCGAGCCGGATTTTGACCCGGAGCTGGGCATTGCCCACGGGATTACCCCAGCCGGTTTGGAGGGGGCCTTGGCGGAGCATCCCGATGCCAAAGGCGTTTTGGTAGTCAGCCCCACCTACTACGGGGTCTGCTGCGATGTGCAGGCTTTGGCCTCCATCGCCCATGCCCATGGCCTACCGCTATTGGTGGACGAGGCCCACGGGCCCCATTTTGGGTTTCATTCGGAATTGCCCATTTCGGCCCTAGAAGCCGGAGCCGATCTGGTGGTGCAGTCCACCCACAAGGTGATCTCCGGCATGACGCAAGCCTCGCTGCTCCACCTGCAGGGATCCCGTATTGACCCCAACCGGGTGCGCAACATTCTGCAACTGCTGCAATCGACCAGTCCCAGCTATGTGCTGATGATGTCGCTGGATGTGGCACGGCGGCAGATGGCACTGGAGGGAGAAGCCCTGCTGGGCCAAGCCTTGGCTTTGGCAGATCAAGCCCGCGCCCGTCTCAACCGCATCCCCGGCTTGCGCTGTTTTGGCCCAGAGCGTATCGGCTCCACCCCTGGTTTTTTCGATTTCGACCGCACCCGTCTCACGGTAACGGTGACAGAGCTGGGGTTGTTCGGCTTCGACGCTCACGACTGGGTTAACGATCACTTCCACGTGCAGCCGGAGATGTCCACCCTGCACAATGTGGTCTTCATTGTCAGCATCGGCAATACCCAGCGAGACATTGACCGCCTGGTGGAAAGTTTCGCCGCCCTGTCGCAACATTTTCAGGGATCCCGCCCATCCAGAGCGGCAATGGAAAAAATGCAGCGGCTGGCACAACTGCCCCGTCCTTGCTTGCCACCACAACGGCTATCACCCCGGGAGGCTTTTTTTGCTCCCATTCAGCGGGTGCCTTTCCAAGAAGCAGTGGGCCATATCTGCGCCGAGATCATCTCCCCCTATCCACCTGGGATCCCGATTTTGGTGCCGGGAGAAGAGGTGACTCAAGAGGCGGTGAACTATCTGCTGTTGGTGCATGAGGCAGGCGGCTTTATCAACGGCCCAGAGGATGTGCGCCTACAAACCCTGAAGGTGGTCAAAGCAACGGCCTAGTCCTCTCCAGCAGGTTTATGGACGGGCTTTTGCCGTTTGCGCTGGGGGGAGCAGCGGTAGGGAGTTTGCCGGGGTGCCGGGGCGGCGGGCTACCTTCACCCGATCCACCCGTGGCCCCTCCATGCGCACCACCTGAAACTCCATCTCTTTGTAGGTGAACTTTTCCCCAGCACGTGGGATCTTCTGCATGTGGTAGATCAAAAAGCCCCCCAGCGTTTGGTAATCCTTGTGCAGAGGCAGGTTGAGGCCACAGCGCTCGTTGATCTCTTCAATATCTAGCTGAGCCTGGATGAGCAAGGTATTTTCGTCAAGTTCTTGGATGTCCGGCTCCTTGGTGTTGGGATCCGGGCCATCGGAGAGCTTGCCGACAATCTCCTCCACCAAGTCTTGAATGGTGATCAGGCCCGCCGTGCCGCCAAACTCATCCACCACCACCACCATCGGCCAGTGGTGCTGCCTCATTTCGGGCAACAGTTCCGCAATTGGCTTGTTCTCCGGCTCAAAGTGGGCCTCGCGGATAAAAGGCGTGATGGGGCTGTGGAGGTCGATGGATCCCTTGGCCAGCTCCCCAATGACTTCCTTGACGTGGATCAGCCCGCGGATGTCATCCAAAGACTCGCCAAAGACCGGATAGCGGGAGTGCCCCGATTCCGCCACCTCCGCCAGCACCTCTTGCACCGTTGCAGTTTCCGGCACCGCGTCGATGCTGGTACGCGGGATCATCACCTCGCTGGCCACCGTCTCGCCAAACTCGAAGATGTTGCTCAACAGCTCTCGCTCTTCCGCCTCAATGTTGCCCGACTCCACCGACGAGGCGATCAGCAGTTGCAACTCCTCCACCGTCATGGTGCTGTAAAAGGAGCTGGCCTCCGGAATCTGGACTCCCAAAAGCCGCAGCACACACCGAGAGGAAAAGCGGGGCAGCTCTACAAAAGGTCTTAGGATACGGCTGACCAAACGATTGAGCCAGGCCAGTTGCAGCGCAATCGGCTCGGAATAGAGGATGGCCAGAGTCTTGGGGATCAGCTCCCCCACCACAATCTGAAAGTAGGTGAGCAGCGAAAACACCAACACCACTGCCACCCCTCGAACAAGGGCCGGATCCAGGTTCTGAAGCCAAGCCAACTGCCTCAAGGCCAGAAACAGCGTCGGCGCCACTTGCGTAGCCCCGATCCAGCCCAGCAATACACTGGCCAGAGTAATGCCCAACTGTGTGGTGGAGAGGGCATATTCCAGTTGTTCCTGGGCTTTTTGCACAAGAGCTGCCTGCCGGTTCCCTTCGCTGGCCAACTGCACCATGCGGGAGCGCCGCGCCGATACCAAGGAAAACTCGACTGCGACAAAGAAAGCGTTGATGACCAGAAGACCGATGACCCAAAGGAGACTAAGCGACGCATCTCCCCACGAAAGCTCAGTGTTGGGGAAAGTAGCCGCCGAGGCTAAAGGGGGGTCGTCCATCAGGGGGAGCAGCAAGACGGATAGACAGCATTCTAGCTCAGACTGACTCGGCCACCTGTCCTCGGCCGGCAGTCGAACTGGTTTCAGCTATCCGTCAACTATCGATGACGCCCTCTCCATGCCCAAAATGCAAAGGATCCCCGGCTTTCGCAGTTCTCATTCATCAAGCAGTAACAGCTACAACCTTTTCCGGCAACGCTCACCCCCGCCTAGGCAAGGGCACCTCCTGAGTGCTAGTCGTCGATATCGACAATGTCACCGGTAGTGGCATCGATCTTGACTTCAATATCGTTGGTAAATTTCACTTCCCAAACTAGGCGCCCATGTTTAAGCTCCAACTCATCTTTTTTGATCATTTTTTGATCACGGCATTGGGCACGGCAGATCGAGCGATCTGAATGGCTTCCTCAATGGGGATATCTGGAGCAAAAGATTGGGCAAAAGCAGCCCTCCGGCTCCCACCCGTCGACAGCATCGGGCTAGCGGGGGACAAAATGCCAAGCAAAAGTAAGGCAGCAATCGAAAGTTTTGCAGGCTTTATTTACAGCTGCTTGAGCAACCACCTCCTTACCCTACCACCCTGAGACCAAAGAAGCCTTGCCACAAGGAGCATTGCTGCCTTCACAAGGAGTTCACCCCCTTTGCGTCATAGGGTGTAGCTGCTCGGCCCCTCTTCAGCTACGAACTGTTTGCTTCTCCAATCCAACCCTCTCGGAAACTGACTGGCTAAACAACGCTGCTGCGGGGGAGGAATACCTGATACATTCACGCTGAACTCTCC
>NZ_JANSHV010000012.1:0-14387 GCF_047461775.1 Synechococcus sp. R6-5 | reverse complement strand
CTTATTATTGACTAGAGTCATGCTCTGCTGCAGCCTAGCCTTTGATCATAGTCCGGCTCTGCTCGCCCGTTGGTCTGGGAATCCGTCCGTCAACACATCTTGCGGGCAGGGTGACTGCACAGAGCCGTGGGATCCCTCCTGCCTATGCCGAAGGACTCCATCCAAGTAGCGCGAACGGCGGTTATGAGGGACGCAGCGCAAGCGATCGCAGGGAAGTCCGTGGCAGCCAGACGGCCCCAAAGCATCCTATACTGTTGCGGCTGTCCTAATCACGCTGTCCGAATCACGAGGAACCTGCCGCTTATGTCTGAGCTTCTCCCTTTGCCTTCCCTCCAAGACCGGGTGGCTGTGGTCACCGGAGCCAGCCGGGGCATTGGCCGGGCGATTGCCCTGCACCTGGGGGCCATTGGAGCAAAAGTGGCGATCAACTACGCCCGCTCCGCTGCCGAAGCCGAGTCCCTGGTGGAGGAGATCGCGGCCCTGGGGGGAGAAGGGATCCCTGTGGCCGCCGATGTGTCTTGCCCAGAGGCGGTGGAGAGCCTGTTTGCCCAGGTGATGGAGCGGTGGGGTCGGGTGGATGTGCTGGTGAACAATGCCGGCATGGCCCGCGACACCCTGCTGCTGCGCATGAAGCCAGAAGATTGGCAGGCGGTGCTGGATCTCAACCTGACGGGGGTCTTTCTCTGCCTAAAGGCAGCCGCCAAAATCATGGTAAAGCAGCGCCAGGGGCGCATCATCAACATCACCTCGGTGGTGGGCTTGGTGGGCAATACCGGCCAGGCCAACTACAGCGCCGCCAAAGCAGGGGTGGTGGGCCTCACCAAGACGGCAGCCCGGGAGCTGGCCAGCCGCAACATCACCGTCAACGCCGTAGCACCGGGGTTCATCACCACCCAAATGACCGAAAAGCTGGATCCCGGCCCGATTTTGGCGCAGATCCCCCTGGGGCGACTGGGATCCCCGGCAGAAGTGGCGGGGCTGGTGCGTTTTTTGGCGGCAGATCCGGCGGCGGCCTACATCACGGGACAGGTTTTTGCCATCGATGGTGGCATGGTGATGAGCTAGGCACTCTACCACGCCAGGGCTAGGCCATCGGCACGGGGTTCGGAAGCCGCAATGAAGTGATCCCCATCCCGCAAGAGGATCTGTCCCCGGCCAAAAAGACCGCAATCCTCTTCTGCGTCCACCACCTGCACTGCATGGCCGCGGGCGGAGAGTTCGCGCACCACCTGGGGCGGCACCGTGCTCTCCAGCGCCACCTGCGGGATCCCCTGATCCCACAGCACTCGCCAGCGGGGCGCATCCAGAGCCGCCTGGGGGTTCAGGCCGTAATCCACCAAATTCACCACCACCTGCACATGGCCTTGGGGCTGCATTGCCCCCCCCATGACACCAAAAGGGCCGAGGGGGATCCCTTCTCTGGATAGAAAAGCGGGGATGATCGTGTGGTAGGGGCGCTTGCGGGGGCCCACCTGGTTGGGATGGCCGGGCTCCAGGGTGAAACCCGTGCCGCGGTTGTGGAGAGCAATGCCCGTGCCCGGAACCAGCAGACCACTGCCGAAGCCATCGAAATTCGACTGAATCAAAGACACCATCAACTCACCATCAGCTGCAGCCAGGTAAACCGTTCCCCCCTCCGGCAGCCCTGGCTGGGCCAGGGGGATCGCCTCCCTCCCGATCAACTGCCGCCGCCGCTGTGCATAAGCCTTATCCAGCATCTGGGCAGGACTGACCCGCACATACTCCGGATCCGCCACCTGTCGGCTCACATCGGCAAAGGCCAGCTTCATTGCCTCAATCTGCAGGTGATAGCGCTCGCCGGCATCGTAGGAGATCCGACCCAGCTCAAAACCCTCCAAAAGGTTGAGCGCCATCAAAGCGGCAATGCCCTGCCCGTTGGGGGGGATCTCCCAGACGGTGTAGCCGCGGTAATCTGTATGGATGGGTTCCACCCAATCGGCCTGGTGCTGGGCCAAGTCGGCGGGGGAAAGAAAGCCGCCGCTGGCTTCCGAGAAAGCCAGCAACTTCTCCGCCAGCTCCCCCCGGTAAAAACTCTCCCCACCGCTACGGGCAATCTCTTCTAGGGTTTGAGCATGCAGGGGGCTGCTCCAGCGCTCTCCAGCCCGTGGGGCACGCCCTTGGGGAAAGAAAACGGCCTTGAAGGCGTCGTGGCGGGGATCCGGCAGGGGCAAATAGATGGACTCCGCCGCCTGCCACAGTTGGGCCACCCGGGGAGAGACCGGAAATCCCTCTTGCGCCAGACGAAGGGCAGGCACAAACAGACGCTCGAACGGCAGCTTTCCCCAGCGCCGGTGCAAGGTCTGCCAAGCGGAAACTGCCCCCGGCACCGTCACCGCTAACCAATCGTAGGGGGGGATCCGCCCATGGTCCCGGTACCGCTCCGGCGTCAGGGCGGCTGGGCTGCGACCGGAAGCATTCAACCCGTACAGCTGACCCTCCTCCCCCCCCTCCCACACCAGAGCAAAGGCATCGCCGCCAATGCCATTGGAGGTTGGCTCCACCACCGTCAAAGCCACCGCCATTGCCACGGCTGCATCCACAGCATTGCCGCCCGCCCAGAACATCTCCATGCCCGCCATTGCCGCCAAAGGTTGGCTGGTGGCCACGGATCCCTGTCTGCCCATCACCACCCGTCGCCGCGAAGCAAACGGATAGCGATCCAGGGCCTGCCGCAAAAAAGTGGGTGCTGGCATATCGCTACGCGACGCTCTCGCGAATGGGCTGGGCTCCCTACACAGGCAGGTTATCGCTACGCGACGCTCTCGCGAACAGGAGTGCGGCCAACTCCGCAAAGCTGTCCACCACCACATCTGCCCCGGCGTGGCGCAGTTCCTCGGCGGTGAAAGCCGTGGTGAGGCCCACCGCAAAACAGCCAGCCCCCTTAGCGGCGCGGATCCCATGGGTAGAATCTTCAATCACCCAACACAACGCCGGATCCAACCCCACAGCGGCAGCCGTTTTCAGGTAAGGCTCTGGGTCGGGCTTGGCCCGCTGAATGTCTTCGGCGGTAATCACCGCGTCAAACCAGCGGTGCAGGTCGAAGCGCTGGAAAATCTGCGCTTGATCCCGGCGGATGGCCGAAGTGGTGACGGCCAGGGCAGAAAAGCGCTGGCGGCTGGCCGCCAAAAACTCCAGCACCCCCGGCACCAGGGGTACCTCTGCCAGCAGCTCGCCAAAAGCCTTGGCCTTTTCCTCGATCAGGCGCTGCACCAGCAGGGGCTGTTCCGCAGGTGGGGTGTCCGTCTGGTGTTGGACAAGGTACTCGAACATGTCGCGGTCGGTGCGCCCTTTGAACTGTAGGGAGATGGGGGCCAAATCCAGAGATAGGTGGCAGCGTTGCAGGGCAATGGCCCCGGCGCGGGCATGGATTGGTTCCGAATCCACAATCACCCCGTCCATATCGAAGAGCAAGCCGGCAGTCACGTCAGCCTTCCCCTGTTGTAGGCACAGCACTTTGGATTGCATAGACATTATCGCTACGCGACGCTTTCGCGAATGGGCAAGCACGGGACAGGGATCCCCTTTAACAACCCTACTGCCCCGTCTCCATCCCCCACCCGCAGAAGCGGCTGGTGATCTGCCAGATGGGATCCAACACATCCGTCAGGGCGTGGTCACTCTCCACCGCCACCAGTTGGGCCCAGGGGCGACGGGCCACATAGTCTCGACTGGCTTGAATGGGGATGGTGTCGTCTTGGATCCCGTGCACAATTAGGGTGGGCACAGGCCGTCGCAACGCCCCATCCGGGTAGCGCTGGGCATCGGCGACAAAGCCGTACTCCAAAGGGAGAGGGCGGCCTTCTCCGTAGTGAAACACCATGAGTTGTCCGGTTCGCTGCCAAGTCTCCACCGCCTCTGCCCCCAGCCGCGGCAGCCAATGGCCTAAAAAGCCAAAAGCCGGCGCCAAGAGCACCAAGCGCTGCACGCAAGGTTGTCGTTCGGCAACCCAAGCAGCCACCAGGCCCCCCAAGCTAGAGCCGATGAGAGTGACAGGCGGGTAGTTCATCTCGGCAAGCTGGCTGGAAACCTGCTGGATCTGGCGGGTCAAGGTGAGCTGGGCAAAATTGTCCTGGTTCAGATCAGGCACCTGAACAGGGATCCCCACCTGCTGCAGCCGCTGCCGAAAAAAAGTCGCCTTGGCCGACTGCGGCCCAGAGCCGAATCCATGCAGGTAAATGGCCAACACGGAAAGGGATCCCTATGGCCCTGTGGCTGCCGAGAGCCAGCCCGCCCCCAACACCACGCTGATGGAGAGGAAAAGGGTCGCTACCGTCCAGGTGATGCGGTTGAGGTTTTGCTCAGCACTCTTGGAGCTGGAGAACAGCTGGGCCTGCCCGCCAATGCCCGCCAACCCATCCCCCTTAGGGCTGTGCAGCAGCACCAAGATCACCAGCAAGATGGCCGAAGCCGACCAGAGAAACTCGAAAAACGCTTCCATCGCAGCGGATCCCTGTAGGGCAAGTTGCTAAGGCCATTATCGCTTGGAACCGCATCTTAGCGCACCCTGCCTCGGCATCGCTCCCATTTCAAACTCAACTCGTTCAAACTCAACTCGGCAGGCCCAGACCCATCTACTTGCTTCTCAGGTGGAACGGGTGCTGCTCCTTCTGGGGGTGTTGCTTTGCCTCAAAAAACAACCCCAAACGGGGCCGCCCAGTCTTTATCCAGCCCTTATGGAGATTTCCAGAGGATCCCCACCTCACCTACAAGGGCAAACAGTATTCACCTCAGTAGCTTACGCCCCGGTAGGTCAGGGGCTGATGAGGGTGAGGCATCGCTTTCTTGCTGGTGTGGTGCACACAGAAGGCTTGACCGCGATACTGAGCCTGCAACTCCTCATCGCTGAGCTGAGTATGCGCAGGAACGTAGTCAAAGGTGTTGCCACGGAAAGAGAGTTTCATATATCGCCTCCATCAACGAAGGGTTGAGTTTGTTGTCGTTGGGCCCTACGCCACGGAAAGAGTGGCGCGATTCAGTTGAGGCGCGTTCCTTCGGGAAGACCCCTACTTCCGTCTCTGCACAGCTCCAGGCCACTGGTGAGCCAACTGCAGAGATGAACGATTTATCCTATGTCTGTATCATAACTTACGGTTTTGCAGGTTTTTTGGGGGATTTATAGAAATTTAATCCGGCCATACCCGCAAAAGGGATCCCTTGCCGTCGGCTCTTCCGCGGCTTCTCGGGCCTGACTGGGCAATCACCTATGCACTTTTCGGAATAGATTGCCGCAACCGGTTCCGGGCCCAGGGCACCAATCCCGTATTCGGCCAGTCTCCGCAAAATTCTAATTTCTTCTATTTCACCGCCTGCGCAAGTGCCTGCAGCCCTGCTCGCAGACGTTCCTCGATGTCGGCCTCTAGCTGTAGTGTTCCGGCAGCGTCCAACTGAATTTGAGAACTCAGGATATAAACCCCTCTCAGGATGTGGGTTGCCCCCATCACCGCCAGCACAGGTTTCATCGCAAAGTCGATGGACAGCAGATGGGCCAGGGTTCCCCCGGTGGCAATGGGGAGAATCACTTTACCGGTAAAGGCGTCTTGATCCAGCAAATCCAGCAGTGCCTTCAACACACCTGGATAGGAGGCTTTGTAAACGGGAGCAGAGATGACGATCCCGGTAGCTTGGGCCACCTTTTGCTGAATTGCCTTGAGTTGAGGGCTATCGAACTTGGCCAGCGCCAGATCCTCTGGGGGCAAATCCCGCACCGAAACAAACTGAGTGGTCAATCCCAGATCGGACAGGATCCCGGCAGCGTGATGTAAAACGGCTTCTGAGCGAGAAGGAGTGCTGGGACTACCGGAGAGCAGGAGGATGCTGGACATAGGCCGCAGACAGAATACTGCCTCAGTTGTACCAGGGATCCCACGTGAAAGATGATTAACCCACTCTCGCCCTGCCCCAGCATGCACGATAGCTTTGTCTCTCGACGTCATTCCCTGCTGGTCAAATTGCGGGCAAAATATGCCCCCCGACTCCCCACCTACTCAAGGGGTCGGGAACGTGATAGGTTAGATTCAGCAAGGGTTTCAGCTTGCTAAACTTGAGATTGATTTACGCGGGCGTAGTTCAGTGGTAGAACGCTAGCTTCCCAAGCTGGATGTCGTGAGTTCGAGTCTCATCGCCCGCTTCTCCCAGCCAACCCGCAAAACCCGCTTCCCACAAGCATTCCCGGATTTGGCCTAGTCCGGGAAATCGATGGGCTCAGGGTAAGGAAGCATGCAACTTTACGAGTACGACTTCTATGCCTGGACGCAAAAGCAAGCCGCACTGCTGAAATCGGGGCAGTGGGATCAACTGGATATCGCCAACTTGGTGGAGGAAATCGAGGCTTTGGGCAGGCAAGAACGCCGGGAATTGCTGCACCGGCTGGGGATCCTGGTAGGGCATTTGCTGAAGTGGCAATTGCAACCCCACCTGCGAGGCAAAAGTTGGCGGGCAACGATTACTGAACAACGCCGCCAGATCCAGCGATTGCTCAAAGACAGTCCCAGCCTCAAGCCCGATCTTTCGGCAGCCCTGCAAGAGGCTCACCAGGACGGGATCCTGTTGGTGGTGAGAGAAACGCCATTGTCTGAAGCAGATCTGCCTGCCCAGTGTCCCTACACATTTGAGCAGGTGATGGATCCCGACTTTTACCCTGGCACGGAAGATCCGCAGTGATCTGCTCAGCCCTCGGAACCCGGAGCAGGAGAGGGAAGATCCCGACCCCGGTGGGTCTCCATCTGGCTGTCCACTACCCGTCGCAGCACTCCGTTGACGAAAGCGGCGGCCTCAGGATCCCCGTATTTTTTGGCCAATTCTACAGCTTCGTTGATGGCAACCTTCACGGGGCTGCTGGCCAGTATTTCCATCTCCACCACCGCCAGGCGCAGGATATCTCGTTCGATCCGACCAACCCGCTGCAATTGCCAACCCACCAAAGCCTTTTGCAAACGAGCATCAATCGCCTCCTTGTGGGTTCGCAGGGCAGTTAACAGTTGCAAAGCGTAGGCGCGCACTTCTTGGGATTGGGCAATGTACAACAGTTCCGGCATGGACAGGGCAACGCCCACCCGGTTGACTGCTCTTTGGGACAACTGGACAACCTCATCCAAGATGTGGCGGACGCTGTGCAGCCGCTGTTCCAGGTGTTCTAAGGCTTGGCCGGCGTTGCCGAGGGCCACTTGCACCTGCTGGATTAGCTCCAGCAATTCCCCCCGTAAGGCATTGGGGTCAGGAACCTTCGCCTCCTTCAGAGTGATTTCCAGGCGCTGCAGGTGTCGTTGGGCCTGCTGAAGGCGGAGGGTGACGGAGCGGGATCCACCCTCTTCCTTGGGATCCGAATCGGCCAACAATAGAGGATCGCTCTCGTGCAACAAACGGTCGCTGCGCTGGATTTCCGCCGCCGCTGTGGAGAGGGTTTCATGGGTCTCTTCACTCAGGGCGCGGATGGCTGCCAGCAGCAAGTCCTCCAGTTGTTTTTCGCTCAGTTTGGCCGCCGTGGCTGGCAGTTGATTGACCCCCAGCAGGGCCAGTTCGCGGGCAATACGCCGAGGTTGCATTGCAGAATATCCATAGCTTCTGAAAGACTGCCCCATTGCCGCAAGGCGGCGCGCAAGCGCTATCGGGCTTAGCCATGCTAGCAGGTTGCCAATCCATGAAGAACGAGAGACTCACCCGGTCAACCGGCCCTAAAACTGCGACTTAACACCCGAAACACCAAAGATGAACTCTGCTCTGTGCCAAAGCGAGATTGGCTGGATACCGAGAGGGTGAGCCGTCGTTTGCTGCGGGTGATGCCCACATACAGCAGCCGCAGCCGCTCCGCTGCCAAGTCCAAAAAGGCTTGCTTGGTGGCCGAGTCGGCCTGCAGCTCCCAGCCGCCTTTGGGGCTGAGCTGCCGCAACTGAGCCAGGGCCTCTGCCTGCATATCCACTTCATCCAAAAACTTCAGCCCCAGGGTTCGCTCCCCGTACTGGGTGGGAAACTCGTAGGCCGACACTTGGGGGATGAAGACCTGATCCCATTCCAGCCCCTTGGCGCGATGCAGAGTCGTGACAGTGATGCTGCCCGGCTCGGGGTCGAAGGCGAAGATCTCCGAAGGCAAGTTGTTGAGGCGGTGATCCAGAATCACTTGAAATTCTTGGGCGATCTCCTGCCAATCGGTTTCGGGCAGGGATTCCAGCACCTGCTCCAGCTGATCGATTACATAGCGACCCACAAACAGCTCTTCCGGCTTGCGGTAGAGGCTTTGAACGATCACATTCAGCACCTCCGGCCAAGGGGAGCGCCCGGCCCGGAGCCAACCGGCAAGGGTGCGCAGCAGCCTGCCCAAGTTCTGCCAAGGCGGGCCATCGGGCAGAGCGGGAGCCTCACCAAAGTTGGGAAATAGCAGCCGCTCCGGCAGAGAGGCGCGGATCCAGGTCAACATCGGCCCCAGTTCAGCACGTGGGATCCCCGCCCAATCCGCCAAGCAATCCACAGCAGCAGCCAAGCGAGTGGGGGCAGTGGGCTGGGCAAACCAGTCGATGATTCCCTTGAGCTGCAACAACACCCGCCGCTGACTGGGACTGCCCCGCAACAGATCGATCACCCGCTCCGCTCCCATTTCCTGGAGATAGCTGAGGGCTTTGCCCCCCAGCTCGTTAGTGGTGACCAGAATGGCCACCGTTTGGCCGGGAAAAGCTTGGGCGGCTGCAATGGCCTGCCGCGCCACCTGTTGCAGCTCCTCTTCCGGGGATCCGACAACCCGCAGAAAGTCCACACCACCCTCGCTGGCCGGGGGGTTTTGGCCACCGGAGGTGGCCAGTTGAATGGGCTGGGGGGCCAGAGCGGTGCGCAAAGCCGGGATGGGGTGCTGCTGATTCACCCACTCCACCAGGCGGTTGGCCAAAGCGATGATCTGGGGGGCACTGCGGCTGGATTCATCCAAGAGCACCACCTGAGGACTGGCCTGGCAAAAGGCGCGAAACAGCCGCGGCTCGGCGCTGGTAAAGGTGCCCATGATGCTCTGGTTGGGATCCCCCACCCGCACCAGGTTGCCGGTGCGTTGGCTGAGCAGCCGCAGCAGCTCTTCCTGCAGGGGGGAACTGTCTTGGGCCTCATCCTCGAACAGGTAGTCGTACCAGTTCTGCACCTGCTCCCGCAGCTCTGGACTGCCCTCGATCAAATCCACTGCTTGCCAGCCCAGGTCGTCGTAGTCTAACTTGCCCAGGCGACGCAATTCCGCTTGATAACCGGCGTAGATGGGAGCAGCCCAGCCCAGATAGCCCTCGCTGGGGATCACTTCTGGCCCCAGGCGCAGATTCTTGGCCCTGCTGATGACCACCTGCACCATCTGCTGGAAACTGCGCCGGAACTGGGCTCGGTTTTGGGCGATCTTTTGCGGGTTGTTGTCGCCGGGGATCAGCGGCTCCCAGAGCTGAGTATGGCGGACGAGCCAAGTGCGGCACAGGCGGCTGAGCAACCGCTCCTGTTCGTATCCCTCCAAAATAGACAGCTCCTCCCAACGGCTGGGGGCCTCCCGCAACACCCGCAACGACAAAGAATGCAGGGTAAAGGCCTGGGTAAAGCGAGCCGGATACCCCGCCCGTTGCAAACGTTGATTGATGCGGCTGATCAAGTTGCCCCGCGCCGAACGCATGTAGGTGAACACCCCGATGCGCTCCGGTGGGATCCCCCGATTGAGAATTAAATCGGCGATCAACAGCTCCAGAATAAAGGTCTTGCCGCTCCCCGGAACGGCGGCGATCCCCAGCGGCCCCGATTGGTAGGCCAACGCCTGTTGCTGCGCCGGACGCAGGGTGACCTCAGGAAAGGGAGAAGAAGCCAGACCCAGCATGGGATCCCTGCCTAGCTGAGGATGAAGGTCTCGATGGCCGCCGCCACCCCGTCTTCTGTTACAGAAGGGGCGATCCAGTCGGCATGGGGCAACAGAGCAGGCGAGGCATTTCCCATCGCCACCCCGATCCCCGCATACCGCAGCATCTCAATGTCGTTGTCGCCATCGCCAATGGCCATCACCTGCTCCGCCGACAACCCCAGCATTTCCTCCGCCAAAAAACGAACGGCATTGCCCTTGTTCACCGCCGGATGGGTAGCCTCGAGAAAAATCGGCTCTGAACGGGTGAGGTAGAGCTGGTCAGGGGAATACCGCCGCCGCAGGGATCCCTGCAATTCCTGCAGGAACTCGGTATCCTCAGAAACAGCCAGGATCTTGGTGGGGCTTCGTCCGTATTGGGCGGAAGAGAACATCTGGAACGGCACCTGAGAGCGCTCAGCATAGGCCTGACTGAGAGGGCTCAGCTCCCGTAAGTAGAGCTGGTCATCGATGTAGAGGTGAACCCCCACCGGCTGATCCTGCAACGCTTGCAGCAACTCCTCGGCCAGCGGCCAGTCCAGGCTCCAGTGCTTTAGGGTCTTTTGGCTATCGGGATCCCGAATTAAAGCCCCCTGGTAGCTGCATAGGGGCATATCGGCCCCAATCGCGTAGTGGAACCGCTCGGCAGAACGATGCATGCGACCCGTAGCGATGGCTACTCGCACCCCTGCTGCTTTGGCCTTCTGAATGGCCTCCCGAACCGGCTCTGAAACCTGGTTGGAAGGCCCGGCAATCGTGCCATCGATATCCACCACCAACAGCCGAATCTGGGCACGGGGTGGAGAAGATGCCCGCTCTCTTTCCTCGGCTTGGACGTTAGCCTGAGTTTGCATTGCTGTTGTTTGCCCTCCTCCTGGCAACCTTCCAGACCGTAGCATGGCTCTGCCTCGATTGGTTGACGGTCATTGGCCGGCTCAGTACACAAAGAATCAACACAGAAGAATTGAACAAGTGAGATGGCCGGGTGGGGGATCGGTTTCCGCCCCTATTCCCGCCAACGAGAAAGCGTAGAATTAAGAAAGACTAGCCCCGTGATGGACGAAAACATTGTGATCATGCTGAAACGAATCGGTCGCGTCTGCCGGCCTCTGCTGGCCATTGCCCTGGCCTTGACCTTGGCCCTGGCTCCCATAGGCGCTGTTTGGGCACGCAGTGGCGGTCGCATTGGCGGCGGATCTTTCCGGTCTCCGACGTTCTCTGCCCCCCGCTCGATTGGCCCGCACTACTCAGCTCCTGTCTACCCCAGCTATGGAGGCGGCTTTGGTTTTCCGCTGCTGGTGCCCTTTTTCTGGGGAGGGGGGGGGGCGGCCTGCTGACGCTGCTGCTCTTGGTTGGGGCAGGTAGCTTTTTGGTGCAGACGCTGCGCTCGGGGATCAGATCCGAAGAAGGGGACGATAGCATTGGGGTTCGCGATCCCCAGGTAACTGTTGCGCAGGTAAAAGTGGGACTGCTGGCCAGCGCCCGGCAACTGCAAAAAGACATGAACGCCCTGGCTTTGGAGGCGGATACTCAGTCGCCAGAAGGGCTGAGCCAACTGTTGCAAGAGGTCACCCTTGGCTTGATGCGCTACAGCGACTACTGGGCCTATGGCCATGCCCAAGCGGAGAAGCTGCCCCTCTCCCGCGCCGAATCCCTGTTCTATCAAGCCTCTTTACAAGAACGGAGCAAGTTCAGCGTCGAAAGCCTCAGCAACCGCAACAACCAGATCCAACAAGTCTCCCAAGCGGCGCTGCAGCGATCTGCTACTGGGATCCCAGATGTTGGCGAGTACCTGCTGGTAACTCTACTGGTTGCGTATCGTGGTAACTTGGGTACACTACCTGTAGTTAACTCCATGGCGGATCTGCGGCAGTGCCTGTTGCAGCTGGCTTCGATTCCGGCAGATCGGATTGTGGCCATCGAAGTGCTGTGGACGCCGCAGTTGGAGGGAGACACCCTGTCGGCAGAGGCGCTGTTGACCGAGTACCCGGAAATGCGGCTCCTTTGAGAGCCTTTGGGCGATAGACGGCAACTGTTGGCTGAGTGTCTCAACTCCTCGGGATCCCCGCCGCTCAGGCTAGGGAGGTTGTATGTCCGGGTTAGATGCTTCAGCGGGCAGAGGCCGTCGTTCCCCTTGGGCATGGTCTGGCCAAGTCAAGCAGGCAGATTCTCTGTTGGATGAGCTGTTCGAGGATTTGGAGAACAGCTTGGAAGAGGGGCTGTCAGAGGCCGGCGAATATCCTTACCTCGGCACACGGCCCCCACTGCCTTCCCGGCGCTTCTCTGCTGCCGGAGGATTACTGCTGGGTATGGCTTTGGCCGCTACCTTGGTGGCAGGGCTGGCTTTTTGGATGACCCTGCGCCCGCGGGCGGTGGTTTTTTCGCAGGCCACTCGGGATCCCTTGGCTGAGGCACCCAATTCTTCCCATTCCGATGCTCACCAGGAGCCCTTGCTTCCCACTGCTGCTGATGTGGATGAAAACCCCAAAGCTCCACCTGAGGATTCTGCAAAGGCTGTCTTGGTCGAACCGGCAAAACCGCCGACTGTTGCCGCTCCTCTTGCTTCAAGAGGGGCTGGTCTTCCCTCTCCCCCCAGGGTACCTGCGCCTCCGGTGCCAGCGCGGATCCCACCCCAGCCTCTGCCGCAGATGAAGCTGGTGGGATTGATCCACGATCCAGGTGCCCCCAAGGCTCTGATCTTGATCGACAACGTGGTGCGGCAGGTGGCTGTTGGCCATGCGGTAAAAGCAGAGTGGCGGGTTACCGCCATCAGCCCCTACGGTGTGAGGGTGAGCAATGGCGCTCAAAGCGTTACCTTGCAGTTGGGGCTGTCGCAGCGGATCTGAATCACCTGGATAGGGATCCCTGCTGGGTTGAGCAGCGCCTGGAGGGTGGGAGATTGGATTGAAGGAGAAGGGGCAGATGAAATTCGCCAAGCTGGGGCGAATGAGCCGCTGCAGAGTGGGAGTGGGCTTAGTTCTGGGATACCTCTGTCTCGGGCTGTTGGCTTGTCGCAGTACACCCCCCCTCTCAGAATCCCCCTCTGGGATCCCGGCGGCCTATGCTAGCCGCCCGCAACTGCAAGGGAAGGCAGTGGTGGAGATGGAGGTGCAAACTGCTGAGGGGGTAGGCAAGGTGATCTTGGCGATCCACGGGGAAGCGGCACCCCTGACCGGCGGCCAGTTCGTGGATTTGGTTCAGCGGGGCTTTTACAATGGCCTCACCTTCCATCGGGTGGAAAAGGATCCGCAGCCTTTTGTGGTGCAGGGTGGGGATCCCCGTGGTGACGGTACAGGGGGTGCAACAGAGCCGGGGAGCAACCGCCTGCGCACCATCCCCCTGGAAATTCAGCTGCGTGGGGAACCCTACCCCCGCTACAACACCTTGATCCAGGATCCCGCTGCTCTGAGTAAGTTGCTCTTGCCCCATCGTTTGGGGGCGGTGGCCATGGCCCGTTCTAGCCCACTTGACTCAGCCTCTTCCCAGTTTTACATCACCCTCTCTGCTCTGCCGATTTTGGACGGGCGCTATGCCGTGTTCGGCTACGTCACCGAGGGGATGGAGTGGGTGGAGCGCATCCAGGTGGGAGATGTGATCCGCTCGGCGCGGGTGTTGGAAGGAGCGGACTTGCTTAGGGTGCCGGGATCCCAACCGGAAAGAGCAGATCAGATGGAGGATCCCGGCAGTTTATGATGGGCAGCAACTCTGCTGCTGGTTTGGTTGTTGTGGCTCTGGCTTTTGCCTTGGGGAAGGGCAAGTTTTGCCCCCGTCCCCTCTGCCAACACCTGGGCACCCTTTCATGCAAGAAGACGCTTTTTCCCCCCTTGAGCCCCTAGACGAGCTGCCACCTCACTCGCCGCCGGAGGTGGATGTGGAGCTGATGCTGCAGCAGTTGCAGGATCCGGATCCCTATTTGCGGATGCAGGCGGCCCGCGCCTTCTGTGAGATCGAAGAACCCCGCGCCGTTAAACCCCTGCTGGCCCTAGTCCGGGATCCCTGCCCGTTGGTGCGGGTGGGAGCGGCCTATGCTCTAGGTCGGAATCCGGATCCCGCTGAGGTGGAGGTGCTGATCGAGGGCTTGCGCTGGGATTGGAACGGCTATGTGCGCAAAGGCTTGGTGTGGGCGTTGGGCAATGCCAAGGATCCGCGGGCGTACCCGGTGTTGCTGGAAGTGTTGGCCGGGGATATCGCGGCAGTGCGATTGTGGGCTGCCAGTGCCCTCGGACAACTGGCCCAGGCGCAGGCGTTGCCCGGCCCGGCATTGGATGAGGTGGTCGCAGCTCTCTGCCGGGGCTTGGCTCAAGATCCAATCGCAGCGGTACGCGGCAACTGTGCCTGGAGCTTAGGGATCCTGGGGCAACAGGTGAAACTGGCTCTCGAGGATCCCATTGTTTACACGATGCTAACAAGGCAGTTGCTGACCAGCGCCAGTCGCGATCCCGATTGGGGGGTGCGGGATGACGCGCGGCTTGCCCTACAAAAGTTGGCGGATCCCGATTTGCTGGAGCATGACTCTAGTCAATAATAA
>NZ_JANSHV010000011.1:0-6551 GCF_047461775.1 Synechococcus sp. R6-5 | reverse complement strand
TATTATTGACTAGAGTCATGCTCTCCTCACCTGAGCTGGCCAGGCAGGGGATGAGTTAGCACCTCTGGCGGGTCAATTTGCAGATAACTTGTGTGGATGGAAAATCCCGGCTATGGCCAATTTAAGTGACTTTGTACAGGGCATTGAGCAGTTGATCGAGCTGGCTCAGAAGCTGGACGAGAAAAAGCAAAGTGGAGAGCTGCGAACCGAAGTCCGCATCCAGGCCCGTCCTCTGGGCAGTTCTATTCCCCCTTCCGGCTCCATCCCCCGCCGCCGCAGCCCTGCCCAAACGGGGGATCCCCCCTGGAGCAGCGAGCCCCAAGTGATGTCTGCGGTTCGCTTCCAGGAACCGTCCAAGGCCGCTGTGCCCGACCCGCCAGCAACTTCTGCCGACCGCCCAGAGTCTTGGGCTGGGCCACGCCTCAAGGATGTGGGGGGACTGAGGGAACAGCTCCAAGCGCTGCGGGAGATGGTGGAGATCCCCCTCAAGCGGCCCGATCTGCTGGCCAAGCTGGGGTTGGATCCGCCCCGCGGCGTGTTGTTGGTAGGCCCCCCCGGCACCGGCAAAACCCTGACGGCCCGCGCCCTGGCCGAGAGCCTGGGGGTGAACTACATCGCCATTGTCGGCCCGGAACTGATCGGCAAGTACTACGGCGAGGCGGAGGCGCGCCTGCGGCAACTGTTTGAAAAGGCAGCCAAATCGGCTCCCTGTCTGGTGTTTATTGACGAAATCGATGCCCTAGTGCCCAACCGCGCCACTGTCGAGGGGGAGGTGGAAAAACGCCTGGTGGCCCAGATGCTGGGGCTGATGGACGGGTTTGTGGCCCAAAAGGGGATCGTGGTGCTGGCAGCCACCAACCGGCCCGAGGCTCTGGATCCGGCTCTGCGGCGACCGGGGCGCTTTGATCGGGAGGTGATCTTCAAGGTGCCGGACCGGGAGGGGCGGCGGGAGATCCTGGCCATCCACACCCGCGGCATGCCCTTGGCGGAGGATGTGGATCTGGACAGCCTGGCGGATCAGACGCTGGGCTTTGTGGGGGCAGATCTGCGGGGCCTGTGCCAGGCAGCAGCCTATGCGGCTTTGCGGCGGCAGGTGCCCGATTTGGGATCCCCCATCCCCGAGTCCCTGACGGTAACCGCAGCGGATTTTCAACAGGCTCTGCAACAGGTGAAGCCGGCGGTGCTGCGCTCGGTGGAGATTGAATCCCCGCAGGTGAGCTGGGATCAAATTGGCGGCCTGGAGCACGCCAAGCAGATTTTGCAAGAGGCCATCGAGGGATCCCTGCTGCACCCTGAGTTGTACGAGCAGGCTCAGGCCCAAGCGCCTAAGGGCATCCTCCTCAGCGGCCCCCCTGGCACTGGCAAAACCCTGTTGGCCAAAGCCATCGCTTCCCAGGCCAAGGCTAACTTCATTGCCGTCTCCGGCCCGGAGCTCTTGAGCAAATGGGTGGGATCCTCCGAGCAGGCGGTACGGGAACTTTTTGCCCGCGCCCGCCAATGCGCCCCCTGTGTCATCTTCATCGACGAGATCGACACCCTCGCCCCGGCGCGGGGAAGCTACTCCGGGGATAGTGGGGTCAGCGACCGCGTTCTGGGGCAGCTGCTGGCAGAGCTGGACGGGATCCGCCCCAGCCAGGGGGTGTTGGTGGTGGCCGCCACCAACCGCAAAGCCAGTTTGGATCCCGCCCTCACCCGGGCCGGCAGGTTGGAGCTGCACCTGAGCGTGGAGCTGCCGGATCGCAGCGGGCGACGGGAAATTTTGGCCGTTCACAACCGCAAGCGTCCCCTGGGGCCTGATGTGGACTTACAGGGGTGGGCCGAGCAGACCGAAGGTTGGAGTGGTGCCGACCTGGCCCTGCTCAGCAACCGCGCCGCCATTGCCGCCATCCGCCGCCACCGCGCCACTTCCGAGACGGTGGATGCCAAAACCCTGGTCATCCAACAGGAAGACTTCTGTCGAGCCTTTGCCGAGCTGCAGCAGCAACGCCAAGCCGGCTGATCCCAGCCTGAGGGCTATTCCCATCACGCCAGCGGTTCGGAGCACCTTCAAACTTTCAAAATCAAAAGACTGGGATCCCTTGCCATTCTGGTTGGCTGTGGGCGTGGGCTGACTCACCGCAGGTGCGGGGGGTGGGAAAGATCTTGCCGGGGTTGGCGATGTGCTGGGGGTCGAGCACCTGCCGCACCCACTGCATGCTCTCCAGATCCGCAGGCGTAAACATTTCCGGCATGTAGCAGCGTTTGTCTGCCCCGATGCCATGTTCGCCGGAGATGCTGCCCCCCAAGCGCACGCAGAGCTTAAGGATCTCGCCCCCCAGTTTCTCCACCTGCTCCAGGGATCCCGGCACCGACTCGTCGTAGAGGATCAAGGGGTGCAGATTGCCGTCGCCAGCGTGAAACACATTGGCCACCGGATAACCGTACTCACGGCTGAGGCGCTCGATTTCCTTCAAGACAAAGGCTAGCTGGCTGCGGGGGATCACCCCATCCTGAACATAGTAGTTGGGGCTGAGCTTGCCCATGGCGGCAAATGCTGCCTTACGTCCTTTCCACACCCGCGCCCGCTCTTCCGGGTCGGATGCGACTTGCACCTGTCGCGCCCCATTTTTGAAGCACAGCGCCCTCACCTGTTGGCTGGCTTCTTCCACCTCCAGTTCCAGCCCATCCACCTCCACCAACAAAATGGCCGCCGCATCCCGCGGATAGTAGCCCAACTGCACCACATCCTCCACGGCATTGATGCTGAAGTTGTCCATAATCTCCAGGCCGGCGGGGATGATCCCGGCAGCAATGATGTCGGAGACGGTGGATCCCGCCGCTTCCACACTGTCAAAGTCTGCCAGCAAAACCTGCACTTGAGCCGGGGCCTTGAGCAAGCGCAGGGTAATCTCGGTGGCAATGCCCAGGGTGCCCTCGGATCCCACAAACAGCCCCACCCAGTCGTAGCCGGGCATCTCCGGGATCTTGCCTCCCCAGCACACCACCTCCCCATCCGGCAGCACCACCGTCAGGCCGAGAATGTGGTTGGCTGTTACGCCGTACTTGAGGCAGTGGACACCGCCGGAGTTCTCCGCCACATTACCTCCGATGGAGCAAACCGACTGGCTAGAGGGATCCGGCGCATAAAAGTAGCCTTGGGCGGCAACGGCCTGGGTAATCCAAGTGTTGATGACCCCCGGCTGTACCACCATGCAGCGGTTGTCCAGATCGATTTCCAGGATTTGCTTCATCAGGGTGGTGGCAATGACGACGCTATTTTCCACCGGCAGGGCTCCCCCTGAGAGGCCCGTACCGGATCCCCGCGCCACGAAGGGCACCTGGTAGCGGCTGCACAGCTTCACCACCTGCGCTACCTCTTCTGTTGTGCGGGGCAGCACCACCAGCGCCGGCCTTTGCCGGTAGCTGACCAGCCCATCGCATTCGTAAACCAGCAGCTCCTCCGGCTTGCTGATCACCCGCTGGGGATCCAGAATCTTTTTGAGCTCAGCCGTCAGCCTAATCCAGTCGAAGGTGAGGCCGGTTTGCAGAGGATGAGAAGAAGTTTTTGCGCTGGCAGTGCGAAGCACTTTCATAACAGTAGGCTCAGCAGGAGTTTGGGAGGGGGATATTGTCACTATAGTCTTGCTGGCTCCAACAGATAGTCCATGCAGCCCAACTCCCCCAGCGCCGAACAAATCCTCAACCAAGTGCGGCAGCTCTACGAGCTCTACCCTTTCCCCCCGCAGCCCGTCAGCACTGTTCCCCCGCCGGGGTGGAATTGGCGCTGGAGTTGGCCCCAGGCCCATGCCTTTTGTACGGGATCCCATCCGGGTCGGCGCAGGGTGCGCATTCTGGATGCCGGCTGTGGCTCGGGAGTGGGAACGGAATACATCGCCCACCAAAACCCCAACGCAGAAATTTGGGCCTTTGATCTGAGCAGCCGCGCCCTGGAGATTGCCGAGGCCCGTTGTCGGGCTTCCCAGGCACCGCCGGTGCAGTTTCGCCAGCTCAACGTCTACGACATCGACCAGCTGCCGGGGCAGTTTGACTTCATCAACTGCGTGGGCGTGCTCCACCACCTGCCCGATCCGGTGGCAGGGCTGCAGGCTTTGGCCGGCAAATTGGCTCCCGGCGGGATCCTGCACCTGTTTGTATACGGCGAGCTGGGCCGCCACGAAATCCGCCTCATGCAAAAGGCCATCCGCCTGCTGGTAACAGGTTCTGAACACCAAACCCTCGCCTCGGCGGAGCAATTGCAGAGGGGTCTCCAGGTGGGCCGCCGCCTTTTCGAGATCTTGCCGGAAACCAACCGCATCCAGCAGCAAGAACGGGCCCGCTGGGCCATCGAGAACGTGGACGACGAATGCTTCGCCGATATGTACCTGCACCCCCAGGAAGTGAATTACACCATCGAGACTCTGTTTGAATTAATCCGGGCTTCCGGACTGCAGTTTCTGCGCTTTTCCAACCCGGAGTTTTGGCGGCTGGAACGGGTGTTGGGCCAGGACGAGGCCCTGCTGGCTCAGGCGGCTCAGCTGCCGGAACCGGAACGCTATCGCCTGATCGAGCTGCTGGATCCGGTGGTAGCCCACTACGAGCTGTTTCTCGGCAAGCCCCCCATCCGCTGCTGGGAATGGACAAGCCCGGAAAGTGTAGCATCAGCCATTGCCCACCTCAGCCCCTGTCTGGGCCTGTGGCCGGGGCGGAGCATTTTCAACTATGCTTACGAAGCCATCTCCCTGAGCGAAGAAGCCTTCGCCTTTCTCCAACAGGTGGACGGGATCCGCACCGTCCAAGAGATCCAGGCTGGCCTAGAGTGCCCCCTGAGCTTTGAGCAACTGCAACGCTTGCTGCGCTGGCAAGTGCTGCTGCTGGAGCCTCAAAACTCAGTCTCCTGAGAGTTTCTCGACCCCTTTCCCTTGCCTCAGCGGGACGAACCTTGGCATTTGCCCTCTTGTTCTTCTATGGCTTATCCTAGAAAGCTGTGACCTTTAGCTCTGGCCCCGCGTATTCTGGGGTTGTCATCATGCCCAAAATCAAAACCCGCAAGGCAGCAGCCAAGCGCTTCCGCCTGACCGGCAGCGGCAAGTTTATGCGTCGCAGGGCCGGGCACAACCACTTGCTGGAGCACAAAACCAGCAAGCGCAAACGCAAATTGGCCGGTGTGGCCCTGGTGGACAAGCGGGATGTGGTCAATGTGCGCCTGATGTTGCCCAACACCCACTAGCCGGGATCCCGCTCGCGCCGGCAAGAAGATTTCAGGGGCTGGCATTGGCGACAGCAGTTCCGATCCCGTTAGCAGGACGGAGTGCTTCTACCCTTCAGTTTGAGTTTGTTCAAGTTCCTATTGAGTTACTGCCATGAGAGTCAAACGGGGCAATGTCGCCCGCAAGCGCCGCAAAAAGATCCTCAAGCTGGCCAAAGGCTTTCGGGGAGCTGGTTCAAAGCTGTTCCGCACCGCCAACCAGCAGGTGATGAAGGCTTTGCGCAGCGCCTACCGGGATCGCCGCCGCAAGAAGCGGGATTTTCGTCGCCTATGGATTACCCGCATCAACGCGGCCACCCGTGCCCAGGGCCTGCGTTACCACGAGTTCATCGATGGTCTCAAAAAAGCCAATATCCAGCTCAACCGCAAAATGTTGGCCCGCTTGGCTTTCCTGGATCCAGAGGCCTTTACCCAGGTGGTGGAGGCAGCGCGCCAGTCTCGCGCCTCCTGAGGAGGTTCCGACGGCTATCCAGAAGTCCTTCCTGGCAGCCATTCTGGCCCTCGCCTGCCTGGGGAGAGGGATCCCTACTGTGGCTCGTCCTTGGCCGGAGATTGTGGATTCTGGACGGCTGCGCGTTGCCGTAAAAGACAACCTGAGGCCGCTGGGGTTTCGCACTCCCCAAGGGGAGCTGCAGGGGTTTGAGATCGACCTGGCTCGAGAGCTGGGATCCCGGCTGTTGGGCTCGGCAGAGGCTGTGGAGTTGGTGCCGGTCTCGAATGTAGAGCGGCTGCAGGTGCTGGCTGACGGCCAGGTGGATTTGGCCATTGCTCAGATCGGCATTACCCCGGATCGGGCGCGCCAGGTGGAGTTCACTTCTGCTTACTATCAGGATGGCCCCAGCTTGGTTGTGGCTCGTTCCCACAACTGGGAAAGCTGGTCGGACTTGCGGGGCGGTCGCGTTGCAGTCTTGCGCGGTTCCAGCGCCATTCCCCTGCTGAATCGATACCTGCCAGGGGTGGAGTTGGTGCCTGTCGATTCCTACCGAGAAGGGGCGGAACTGCTCCTGAAAGGGGCGGTGCAGGGGTGGGCAGCAGATCGCTCGGTGCTGGCAGGGTGGCTAGCAGAGCATCCCCGTCGCGAAAGCGCTGCGGAGCAACAGTTTCAATTTCTGGGATCCCCCTTGGCAACGGTGGGGCTGGGCATTGCCATGCCCAAGGGGCTGCAGCACGCCGAATTGCGGCTGCGGGTGCGCCGAGAACTGGAGAATTTGCGGGCTGAGGGCTGGCTGGCAGAGCGGGCCAGAGCCTGGGGGTTGCCCTAAAGTTGAGGATACTCCCTACTGATACATTTACGCTGAACACTGCT
>NZ_JANSHV010000010.1:0-5367 GCF_047461775.1 Synechococcus sp. R6-5 | reverse complement strand
GCCTAGCGGTTGATGTCGGGTAGTTTACACCAGCTCTAGGTGGATCTCCGCTTTTAGCCGTTGGGGGAGGGAAATTTTGAATACATCCCCCTGATTCATTTCCTGGGCACCTTTCATGCTGGCCAGGGCTTCCACCACTTCTTCGGAGTTGGCGGTTAGCACCACAACGGGGCGCTCGCAGGCAATGGGGAAATCGTGCCACGTGCCGAGGTGCAGCAGCAGCCCATGCCCGGCAGGGAATCGCAGGGCTTGTACTTTGTCGAGATCGGGAGCTGCTTTGGGATGGTTGGGAGGAGCCATCACCATGATGAACGGCTCTTGCCCCAGGCCGACAAACAACTGGGTCATACGCATGTGGCGCTCCAGCCAGAGCACAGGTGGATATCCGGGCAGGATCTTAGCCGTACGGATAACGGCTCTACCGGTGTATTGAAAGTCGATGTTTTGTCCTTCCAGGACACGCCCCTGATAAAAGGGGATCCCCAGCCCAGGATTGGCCACATCGTCCCCTATAAGTTGGCCGAAGGGTTGCACATTTTCTGGGGTGGCATCCACAATCGGCACCCGGACAACGGTGGTGGCAGTTGCAGTCGTGCTCATGGTTTGCATCCTCGCTCTTGATTGGACTGGGGTCAATTGGATTGGAGTCAGGCTTTCTATCTTAATTAATTGTCTTATTGAGATTAATTGTCTTATTGAGAGCAATAGGTAAAGAAACGGTTTTCCCGGTAACGGTCTATACATCTTTGATTCTTATTTAATTCTTAACTTTTAATTCTTAACTTTGTTCTTCTCGAGGGCTTTGCGGGTTAAACCACCGCTCGATGATGTGGCGAATTTGCCGGGCGGCAGTGCCATCGCCAAAGGGGTTTTGGGCTTGGGCCATGCGGGCATAGGCTTGTGGGTCTGTGAGCAATTCTCGGGCTGCCTTCAGGATCTTTTCGGGGTGTGTGCCTACCAGGCGGGCGGTGCCGGCAGCAATCGCTTCAGGACGTTCGGTGGTCTGCCGCAGCACCAGCACCGGTTTGCCCAGGGCAGGGGCCTCTTCTTGAATGCCGCCGGAGTCGCTGAGGATGAGGGTACAGCGCTGCATGGCGCTCACCCAGAGGGGATAGTCCAGAGGCTCAGTGAGAAAGGCCCGCTCATGGGATCCCAACAGGGCTTGCAGGGGATCCCGCACCAAGGGGTTGGGATGGAGGGGCAAAAGAAGGGCGGTATCGGGAAACTCGGCCAAGATCTGCAGCAGAGCCTTGCCGATGGCGGTTAGGGGATCCCCCCAATTTTCGCGTCGGTGCACGGTAACCAACAGGACACGGTAGCGCTGCCAGTCCAGGCCGGGAATGGGGCAGGGGATCCCTTGGGAGGCCACTTGCAGTAGGGCGTCGATGACAGTGTTGCCGGTGCAATGGATGGATCCCACCACGTGGCTTCGCTTCAGGTTGTCAACGGCTTGGGGGGTAGGGGCAAAGTGCAGGCTGGCCAACTGGGAGATCAGGCGGCGATTGGCCTCTTCGGGGAAAGGATTGTAGAGATCATCGGTGCGCAGTCCGGCTTCCACATGCCCAACCGGGATCCGGTGGTAAAAAGCTGCCAAGGCGGCAGCGAAGGCGGTGGTGGTATCTCCCTGCACCAAAACCAGTTGAGGATGTTGCTCTTGAAAGTAGAGTTCTAGGCCCCGCAAGGTGGCTTCGGTGATGTCCGTCAAGCTTTGGCGGGGGCGCATGATCGCCAGATCCCGATCCGCTTGCAGACCGAATAGCCGCATCACCTGATCCACCATTTCCCGGTGTTGTCCGGTCAAGATCAGCTCGGTGCGCAGATGGGGACTGGCACGCAGGGCTTGAATCACCGGGGCCAGCTTAATGGCTTCGGGCCGTGTGCCCAAGATCACGGCAACGAGGGGAAGAGAGGCCATAAGCTCAAGGACATCGGCACCTGTAGGAGATGGGAAGCGCAGCTCATTGAAGCAAGGCCACCAACAAACCACTAACAAAAACCACTAACAAAACAGAGGCGGCGAAGGGCGTGGGTTGCTCAAGGTCGCAAGCCACCGAGATGTAGACTCTGCTGAGTCAGGCTGAGGGCAATGTCGAGACGAGAGGAACCACAAGGGGGCTATTGCTGCTCACCCCGATCTTACCCCTCCAGCTGCTCCGCCGATTGTTCACCGGATGAGCTGGAGAAAAAGGGTTGACGGGATCCCACTCCTGCAACTAGCCTAAAGGGGGCTGAAGAGATCCTCTTCTGGCTGTCCGGGTTGTTTCGGTTAACCTTTTTGGAGGAAAACGTTCAACAGCATGGACGCTTCCGGTAGTTGTAGCGCCAGCCACCAGTGGATGGTCTTCGAGGAGCACGTTCTTGAAGATTGGGCTCTTACTGGTGTCTTCCTTTTCCCCGCTGACAGCTTCTGTCGTCGCTTGAGAGGATCCCGTTTCGCCAACGCGAAGGGGTGGGAGAGTTTTCCCGGCTAGCTTTTGACTTGGGTGGCTCTCTCAGTCGGCGACGAACAGATGAGCTGAGCAGAGCCTTACCTGAGCAATGGGTTTGTGCAGCCCTGTTCAGAAAAGGGGAGATCAGGAGTAATTCCGAGGGGATTCCCCTTGACTTTCCTGTTGTGGGTTTTGGGGTTTCCGCAGGCCTGGGGATCCCTTGGAGTCCCTTTTATCGGCTTGGGCGCTTGCGATCCAAGCTGGGCTTGGAGGCCTGGCGCTAGACCTACGGCTTGCTGCGCGGCCATCCAAGGGTTTCAGGGCTTCCCTGTGAGCCTCGAAGCACCGGTTGGCTGTTGACCTCCTGGTTCTCTTCATCCCGGCTGACCCCAACGTTCGGAGGTTTATCATGCGGCACAACGTTCTTCGCGATCTCCTAACCCCTGCTTCCTTGGAAGCCGCCAAGCGAGAGGCCAACCGCGCTCCCATTGCCGAGCTGGTGCAGCAGTTGATGGAGATTTCACCTCGGCAGCGGGTACTGGCTTTTCGCTTGCTGGAAAAAGACAGAGCCATTGCAGTGTTTGAGTATCTGCGGCCCGAAGAGCAGGCCGATCTCATTCGCAGCATGGAAAGCCCAGAAGTGATCCAGCTCATAGAAGCTCTGCCACCTGATGAGCGGGTACGTCTGTTTGAGGAGTTGCCGGCCAAAGTAACCAAGCGCCTCATTGCCAACCTCAGCCCAGAAGCTCGGGAAGCAGTGAATATCTTGCTGGGTTATCCAGAGCGCAGTGCCGGTCGGCTGATGAACCTGCGCTACTTGTCGGTACGGGATACCCTCACCGTCGGGGCTGCTCTGGCCAGCGTGCGGGACTCTCAACTGGGAGACGATGAGCTGGATGTGATTTTTGTGGTGGACGATCAGCGGTTCTACAAAGGTTTGGTTCGCACCGTGCGCCTCGTGAAAGCAGATCCGGATTTGCCCATTCGGGAGCTGATTGAGGGATCGGATACTTTTGCTCGGGTTACCGACCGGGATCTCCAGGCAGCCCGTTTGCTCAAAGATTCCGGCTTGCCGGCCATTCCGGTGGTGGATACGGAAGGGCGCTTGGTGGGAGATATCACCTTTGAAGATGTCATCAACTTGGTGGAAGAAGAAGCCACCGACGCCGCTCTGGCCCAAGCAGGGGTGGGCAACTTGCTCAGCCGAGACAAGGTTTGGAGCGAGCGCCTGGTTAAAGGCTCCCGTTGGTATGCCGTCCGCCTGCGCATCACGTTTTTAATCATCACCTTGATTGGCGGCATGTTGGTGGGGGGAGTGATCGAAACCTTTGAGGAGGTGTTGCAAGCAGTAACGGCAGCGGCTATTTTCATCCCCTTGGTCATGGATATGGGCGGTAATGTCGGTACCCAATCTACGACCATCTTTGCCCGTGGCTTGGCTTGGGGCCACATCAACGTGCGGCAGTTTCTCCCCTATTTGCTGCGGGAAGCCAGCATTGGTGGCATTATCGGTGTGATCCTGGGGGCCACGGCTGGGGTGATTGCCTACTTCTGGCAGGGGGCACCCAACGGGATCCCACAATTGGGTCTAGCGGTGGGCTTGGCTCTGGCCATTGTCCTCACTTTGGGGGCTATCTTGGGCGCCATTTTGCCCTGGGTGATGTTAAAGCTGGGCTTTGACCACGCTCCGGGAGCGGATCCTTTTATCACCACCATTAAAGACTTCACCGGCCTCTGGGTGTATTTCACCCTGGTGGCTTGGCTAGTCGGGGTTGAAGTGGGGCTCTAGGGCTGCGCCGGCGCTGGATCCAGGGGGCACCTCACCGGCAAAGCGCGTTCCAGGAACGAATAATCCAGCCCTTCTTGAGAAATCAGCCTTTCAGAGTCTCGCCACAAGGCCATCGCGACGGCGGCGCAGAGCACTTTTACGAGGTGTCCTTTGACCAACGAAGGGTTACAGCAAACATTTAGGAGGTGTGCCATGACCTTGAAAGTTCTATCTCCCTTGGCTGCTGCTCAATTTCGGTCACGGCTGCAGCAGTATGCCTATCGGGTGGGCATAACCTGTGCTTTAGAAACAGGTGGTAAGCTGGCCCCAGAATCCGCCTTTGCTCAACTGGAAGCCCTCTGGCAAACCTTGCAACAGGAAGCCACTGCCCTTGGGATCCCAGATGAGGATGGCTAAACTTTACCCTTTCACGAGAACCGGAGCATGACCTGGATTGACTTCACCTTGCGTTTGGCCGTTGCCTTTGTCCTGGGATCCCTCATTGGCCTGGAGCGACAGTGGCGGCAGCGCATGGCCGGCTTGCGCACCAATACCCTGGTGGCCACGGGTGCAGCTTTGTTTGTCATGCTCTCGGTTCTCACCCCTGATGAAAGCAGCCCGACCCGTATTGCGGCCCAAGTGGTATCGGGGATTGGCTTTTTGGCCGGGGGCGTGATTCTTAAGGAAGGAGCCAGCGTCCGTGGCCTGAACACTGCCGCCACCATCTGGTGTGCAGCCGCGGTGGGAGCCTTTGCCGGATCGGGGTACATTCCCCAAGCTGCCATTGGGGCCGCAGCTGTGTTGATCTCCAACGTTGTGCTGCGTCCACTGGGCTACCGCATCAACCAGCAGCCTTTGAAAGGCACAGAACTGGAACTGGTCTATGAGTGTTCGTTCATCTGCAAAAGCCAAGCAGAGGCCCACATCCGCGCCTTGCTCCTGCAGGGTATAGCTCCCACCCATCTCAAACTGCGTGCCCTCTACAGCGAAGACCTGGAGGACAAGCCTGATCTGGTCAAAGTCGAAGCAGAGCTAGTCACCCAGACCCGCGATGACCAGGCCCTAGAACTTGTCGTCAGCCGCCTCAGCCTAGAGCCAGGTGTGATCACTGCCCGATGGCGGATCATCGAACAGGAATTTGGGTAAACTACCCGACTCCGACCGCTAAGC
>NZ_JANSHV010000009.1:0-4851 GCF_047461775.1 Synechococcus sp. R6-5 | reverse complement strand
TTAGCGGTCGGAGCCGGGTAGTTTACTCCCAACAGCACCCACCCACTTACCCTGCGGGTAGCCCAGGACATCTACAACGGCAGCGGCCAATTGGCGATTCCAGCAGGCAGCGAGGTGCGAGGCAGCTTGCGACCGACTCAGGGAGGGGCCAGGTTCTTCGGCACAGCTTTGATTGCCAATGGGCGACTTTACTCAGTGCAGATGTCTTCTGATTTGATCCACTGATTTGATCCACACTGAGAAAGACCCGCGCCACTATTCTGCCGAAGCGATTGCTCAAGATGCAGCCATTGGTGCTGTGGGGGGTACGGTGCTGGGCTTGCTCACAGGAGGCGTTTCTGCTTTAGGGGTTATTGGCGGAGCTGGAGCCGGAGTGGCGGTGGGCAATATCACGGCACCTCAAGTCGTGGTGTTGCGCCCTAACCAAACGATTAACTTGACCCTGAACAGTCCAGTGCGCCTGTAACCGGCCAAGTTTGATCCCAAACTTCCAGATGCAGAGAGATAAGGATCCCGGCCTAAACCGGGATCCCTTTCTGGTTTCAAGGGTTTCGTAGAAAAAACCCAGCTTCAGTGCAAGTAGGTGTAGGCCCGCAAGTTGTCTTCAAAGTGCCGTTGCAAGGCGCGGGCCTGGGATAGGCTGATCTGCCCCCGTTGTAGGGCGGCTTCGGTGGCGTGGTGGAGGGTCTCCACCAGATCTTCGCTGTTGTACTGCACCCAGCTCAGCACTTCGCCAATGGTGTCCCCCTTGATGACTTGGGAAACGTGGTAGCCGCCGGGGCGGGAGCGGATATGCACCGCGTTGGTATCGCCAAACAGGTTGTGCAGATCTCCGAGAATCTCCTGGTAAGCGCCCCCCAGAAACACCCCCAGCAGGTAGGGATGTCCGTTGGGGTCGTGCAGCGGCAAGACCGAGGTGATCTGCCCATCTTCGCCGAAGAAGCGGTTGATCTTGCCGTCGCTGTCGCAGGTGAGATCGGCCAGGGTGGCCCATTGGCGTGGCTCCTCATCCAGACGATGAATCGGCATGATGGGGAATACCTGGTCGATGGCCCAGCTATCCGGCAGGGATTGGAATAGAGAGAAATTGCCGTAGTAGATGCTGGCCAACATTTCGTCCAGATCCAAGAGATCCACCGCCACCGGATGCCCCGCTTGGTGCTGCTCGTAGGCCAAGGTGCAGATCTTGTCGGAGCAGTTCCAAAACAGGCGTTCCACCTCGGCTCGCTCCTGCAAGCTGAGGGATCCCTCGGTGAACTGACGCAGAGCAGCCTCCTTCAGCTCCTGACAACGGCGATAGTTGACCACCAGAGTATCGGGCTGGATTTGGTAGTAAAGCTGGTTTAGCTTCTGGATCACCTCTGCATCGGAAGTAAGCTGGGTGGGCATGGGGTAGGGGCTGGCGGCGTTGACATCTTGCACGTCAAACACCAGCACCGACTGGTGGGACATGAGGGCGCGTCCGCTTTCGGTCACCAGTACCGGCGGCTGGATCCCGTGGGGTTCTAGGGCGGTGAGCACGGTCTGCACCACGGTGGCGGCGTAGTCCTCCATGCTGTAGCTCTGGGAAAAAGGATTGGGGGACTGGGATCCGTCGTAATCGACCCCCAAGCCGCCGCCGATATCCAGGTAGCCCATGGGGGCCCCCAGCTTGACCAGCTCGATGTAGATTTGGCTGGCCTCCCGCACGGCCCGTCCATGCACGCTCACCATCGAGATCTGGGAGCCGATGTGGTAGTGCAACAGGCGTAGACAATGCAGCTTGCCCGCTTCCCGCAGCCGTTCCACCACTTGCAAAATCTCGGTGGCCGTGAGGCCGAACTTAGCCCGATCCCCAGCCGAGGTGCCCCAGCGTCCACTGCCCTGGGCGGAGAGCTTGGCCCGTACCCCCAAGATGGGGTCAATGCCCAGTTGGTCGGCAGCCTGCAGCGCCAGCTCCAGCTCTTGCAGCCGCTCCAAAACGATGATGGGTGTGCGCCCCAGCCGCTGGGCCAAGAGAGCCGTCTCCATAAAATCCCGGTCTTTGTAGCCGTTGCAGATCAGCAAAGCCCCGGGAGTATCCAGCAAAGCTAGGGCAATCAACAGCTCCGGCTTGGATCCCGCCTCCAGGCCAAAGTGGTAGGCGCGACCGTGCTTCACCACTTCCTCCACCAGGTGGCGCTGCTGGTTCACCTTAACGGGGTAAACCCCCCGATAGACGTTGGGGTAGCCAAAGCGCTGGATGGCCTGCTGAAAGCTCTCGCAAATCCGCCGCATGCGGTCGGCCACGATCTCGGGAAAGCGAATCAAGAGGGGCAACTGCAGGCCCCGCGCCACCAGATCCATCACCAAGTGGTACAGGTCAATGCCCGGTTCCTGCTGCTGTAAGCCCTGTGGGGTCACCTCCACATGACCGGCGGCGTTGATACGGAAGTAGGGATCCCCCCAACCTGAGATGCGATAGAGCTTTTCGCTGTCTCGCAGTGTCCAGGGAGAACGAGTCAAAGTCGGCATAGTAGTCCCCCAGATACCGAGATGTGAACAGCGCAGGATTTCTGCACAGAATCCACAATATATTGCCATATTCCAGAATATGTCAAGGTTTTTCTGGTGCGGGGGGACTCAGGCCCAAAAACCGCTAAGCCTTGCCAGACAAGGCTTTGGCTTGGGGATCTCTGTGCAACTGCCGCAGAACTCAGCTCGCTCAATCTCTTGTTTGCGCTGTTTTTCTTGATTTTCCTCTTGGATTCTCCGTTTTCCGTCTCTCCTTTCTGAGCTTGGGTCGGATCCCGACTTTTGCTGGGAAGCGTAGCGAGGAATACGGGGATGGCGCAGAGGGAAAGACAGCCACCTGGGGAAAGTGGGCCACGCACGGGATCCCAAGAGCTCTCGCCGGCAACCCTTGACAGGGCCCCGCAGGCAAGACAAGGATCGGGGCGGTGACCTCGGAGAACCTGAACCATGGCTCAACTGCCCCGCTTCCGTCGCCGAGAAGTGTTGCTTTCTTTATTGGCCACCGGCGCTACCTTGAGCGCCTGCCAAAGGGGATCCCGTTCTGACCAACCCAGCGGCAGGGATCCTGTTCCTGCCTCCCGCAGCCAGCCCGCCGACAAAATTTTGCTGATCAACGGGGCCGGGTCCACCTTTCCGGCTCCTCTTTACTTGCGCTGGTTTTCCGATTACCGCCAGGTGGATCCCAAGGTGGAGATCAATTTCCAACCGGTGGGCAGCGCCGCTGGGATCCGGCAATTTATTGACCAGACAGTGGACTTTGCCGCCAGTGATGTGGCCATGACCGATGCCGAGATCGCCGAGGTGAAGCGGGGTGTGGTCATGATCCCGATGACCGCAGGCAGCATTGCCGTAGGCTACAACCTGCCGGGGATCCCTTCTGGACTCAAGCTGTCTCGACCCGTTTTGGTGAAGATCTTTCGCGGCCAAATCGACCAGTGGCGGGATCCGGAGATCCTGGCCCTGAACCCGGAGCTAACCATTCCCGATCTGCCCATCACCGTCTGCTACCGCTCCGATGGCAGCGGCACCACCGATACCTTTACCCGCCACCTGGCGGCCATCGATCCGGCTTGGGCCTCGGAAGTCGGTGCTGGCATGTCGCTGGAGTGGCCGGTGGGCATTGGGGTGAAAGGCAACGAGGGCATGAGCGCCCAAATGCTTCTCAGCGAAGGGGTGATCGGCTACGTGGAGTCGGTCTATGCCCGCGAGCTGGATCTGTCGGTGGCAGCTCTGGAGAACCGCCGCGGCGAGTTCATTCTCCCCTCCCCGGAAGCCTCGGCCCTGGCCTTGAGCGAAATTGAGCTGCCGGAAAACCTGCGGGCTTTTGTGCCGGATCCCGCTGGCCCTGGAGCGTATCCCATCGTCACCTACACCTGGATCCTGACCTACCGCCGGTACTCGGATCCCGCCATGGCCGCCGCCCTGCAAGCTGTGCTCCGCTGGGCCCTTACCGAAGGACAAGCCCTGGCCGAGGAGATGGGCTACCTGCCCCTGGCCGCAACCGTTGTGAACCGCGGCCTGGAGGCGCTGCAGCTTATCCAGAGCTAGCCTGGCAGCAGTCCCCCAAGAGTTGCCAATAGCTGCCAACCCAGGCCATACCCCAAGCGGCACCGAAAGCAAGGCTGCTGCAGGTACGGAGATCCGTAACCGGTCTGCCCTTCAGCCCCGAGAAATGGGCGGCATTCTCGCCCTGGCCTCGCCAACCAGCTGGTTAGGATCGACCCAGGAAGTGACCAAGCATCTGCCGGATTTTCACAGATTGGCTGCCCAAGCTACTTCACACAGGCTGGCGGCGGTAACCGAAGCAATGTACTCAAGAAGAGGAGAATAAGGAGCCGATGGGAAAAGTTGTAGGAATTGACCTGGGCACAACCAACTCGGTTGTCGCCGTAATGGAGGGGGGTGTCCCCACCGTCATCGCCAATGCTGAGGGTACTCGCACCACACCCTCGGTGGTCGCCTTCACCAAAGATGGAGAGCGCCTGGTGGGCCAAATGGCCCGCCGCCAAGCGGTGCTCAACCCGGAAAACACGTTTTACTCGGTTAAGCGGTTCATCGGTCGTAGGTACGATGAGCTGAATGCCGACTCCAAGCGGGTCTCCTACCAGGTACGGCGGGATGAGCGGGGCAATGTCAAGTTATACGCCCCCCGCCTGAACAAGGAATTTGCGCCGGAAGAGATTTCGGCCATGGTGCTGCGCAAGCTAGCGGATGATGCCAGCCGCTACCTGGGCCAGCCGGTCACCCAAGCGGTGATCACGGTTCCCGCTTACTTTAACGACTCGCAGCGGCAGGCCACCAAAGATGCGGGCCGCATTGCCGGTTTGGAAGTGCTGCGCATCATCAACGAGCCGACAG
>NZ_JANSHV010000008.1:0-5405 GCF_047461775.1 Synechococcus sp. R6-5 | reverse complement strand
GGTTGCTGGGTTTGATGTCGCGATGGATCACCCCCTTGATGAGATGGCCATTCTGCTCGGTCTCTGGGTTGTGGGCGTAATAGAGACCGGCACACACTTGGCGGGCCATCCTCACCACCTGTTGAGGCGGCAGCACCGGCTGCTTGAGCATCAGCTCCCCCAAACTGCGCCCCGTTAGGTATTCCATCACCAGGTAAGGTTGGTCGTTCTCTAGGCCATAGTCCAATACCTTGACAATGGCAGGGTGCTCCCCCAACAGCGTGCTGATGCGAATTTCCTGCTGAAAACGTTTGTGCAACTGGCGTCGGGTGTTGTCATCGCCTGCTAAGTTTTGGTGCAACAGCTTGACCGCCACCGGACGGTTGAACAGGCGCGTATCGACAGCCTTGAACACCCGCCCCATGCCGCCCGCTGCAATGCTGTGAACCAGTTGATAGCGCTGGCCGATCACTTTTCCAGGAGCAAGCTGGTGCATAGGCAGCCTAGGAGCATGTACCCTCTGATTTTAATGCGTGTTTCTCGGGAGTTTCTCTTGCCTTTCTCTGGGCACTACTGCCAAGCTGTTTTCACTGCTTAATGTGTCTTAATGTGTCCGATGTACTTACTTTTGAATACTTATTAAATACTTATTAAACGCCCTGCCAGCGATTGAAGGCTGGACAAAGACTGTGGACTACGGAGATCTACTTTAGAGCCGAGGGAATCTGATAGACTCATGCGGGCGCTTTGCCGGGTCTGTTCATTAGCTGTCTGTCGGGTGATTTATGCTGGCTAACTGGCTGCAAATTTCGGGGATCCCTCTAGCCATGATTGGCCCTGTTGAGAATCCGGTGCTGGTGTTTTTGATCATCCTGACCATCATGCTGGTGGCTCCCTTGCTATTTGAGCGGCTGCGCCTGCCGGGGATCATCGGGTTAATCTTGGCTGGGCTGGTGGTGGGGCCCTACGGCTTGGGCATCTTGCGGCGGGACGAGACCATCATCCTGCTGGGCACAGTGGGGCTGTTGTTTCTCATGTTCATGGCAGGGCTGGAGACCAGCCTGGAAGATTTGAAGCTCAATGCCGGGAAGGCCACCCTCTTCGGAGCGCTCACCTTTCTGTTGCCGATGCTCATTGGCACAGTAGCGATGTTGGCCATTGGGTATGGCTTTCTGGCGGCGGTGCTGGTGGCCTCTTGTTTTGCCTCCCATACCCTGATCGGCCTGCCGATCGTCTCCAAGTTGGGCCTGATGCGTCTGCAGACGGTAACGGCTACCTTGGGGGCCACCCTTATCACCAATGTCCTGGCTTTGTTGGTGCTGGCGGTGGTGGTGCGCGCCCACCAAGGGGAGCTGTCGCTGCGCTTTTGGCTGACGTTGATCCCTTCCATTGCCCTCTACACGTTTGCCACCCTGTGGGGGGTGCCTAAGCTGGGCAGTTGGTTCTTTCAACGCTTTGGTCACGACGAAGGAGCGGAGTTTACTTTTGTGATTGCCACCTTGTTTGTGGTGGCCTATGGAGCAGGGTTAATTGGCATTGAGCCGGTGGTGGGAGCCTTTCTGGCCGGGACGGCCATCACCCCTATCATCCCCCAGCTCAGCCCCCTGATGAACCGGATTCAGTTTATCGGCAACACCCTGTTTGTGCCTTTCTTCTTGATCTCGGTGGGGATGCTGATCAATCCCGGTATTCTCTTGGGGGAGCCGCGCACGCTGCTGGTGGGCGGAGTGATGATTGCAGCGGAGGTGGTGAGCAAGTTTCTGGCCGCTTGGATCCCGGCCCAATTGTTTGGCTGGCGCTTTGCCAGCGCTATGGTTATGTTCGGCCTGTCGATGGCTCAGGCGGCGGCTACCCTGGCGGCCATCACGGTGGCCTTTCAGGTGAAGTTGGTGGATGAGCTGACGGTGAACGGCATCATTGCCATGATCCTCGTGACCTGTGTTGCCTCGCCTTGGATTGTGGCCCGCTGGGGAGAGCAAATGCAGCCCACCGAAGTGGCGGCAGAGTCCACTGAATTGCCCAAGCCGGATTGGGGAGCTCGCGTCTTGGTGCCGGTGGCCAACCCGGATACTGAGAGGAACCTGTTACAGTTGGCTTTGATTTTGGCCAAAAAAGATGGGGGAACGCTGCTGCCGCTGCATGTTTTGTCTGACCGTGCCGGGATCTCGCCGGCAGCCCTGGCCCGGCAGGAGCAGTTGCTGACTTTCGCAGAAGCTCTGGCCCACAGCGCCGTGGCCCGAGTGGAGCCGATCCGGCGGGTGGATGACTCGGTGGAAAAAGGGATCATTCGCTCGGCGGCGGAACGGCAGGCGACCTTGGTGATCCTGGGCTGGAAGGGCTACTCCACCTATACAGAGAACTTTTTCGGCAGCATCATCGACGCGGTGGTGCGGCAGGTGGGGATCCCAGTGTTGATCACGCGGTTTCCGGTACCCATCGAGACGGCGCGCCGCATCCTCTTGGTTGCACCGGAGCTGGAGGTCTCTCCCGGATCCCTGCAGCAGACCATTGGGCTGGCGCAAACGCTGGCCGGCGAATTGAAAGCAGGTTTGCAGATCCTGCTGGTGCAAACCCGACCTGGGCGGAAAAGCTCCCCAGCCTTGCCGGCAGAAAGCTATGCCCACTTGCCGGTTCAGCGGGTGCAGGGGGGGGTGGTGGCGGAAGCCTTCAAAGCGCTGCAGCCAGGAGATGTGTTGGTATTGGTTCCCAGCGAAACCGGCAACCGGTCGCGTCTGGGCCGAGAGCCGGAGACCATCGCCCGCAACCGACCCAGCCTTCCCATCATCGTGGTGCATTTGCCACGGGATTCAGCTCATCCCTTGCGCCAAGGAGATGGGGTTCTGGCGGCCGCAGAGCCCACTTGACAGGGATGGCATTGGGGTGTTGTCTGGCGGACTGGAGCTCTTGTCTCAACTCCGCCCCGGCTCCCCTGGTAAACTGGGATACCCCAGGTTCGGAGCAGTCGTGAGCCAGAAGGGAGGCTTAGAGCCATAGACTATGTTGATTGAGGAAGTGGGGATAGTGCCCTGCGGAGCACAGGAGTATGGTTGCCTATTTGCTGGAAGTCGGCTGTGAGGAACTCCCGGCCAGTTTTGTGGATTCGGCCCTAGAGCAGTGGCGAACCGGGATCCCGGCCTCTTTGGCGGAGGCCCATTTGCAAGCGGAGCAGATGCAGCTTTTCGGTACGCCGCGCCGCCTGGCGGTTTTGTTGCAGGGGTTGCCCACCCAGCAGCCGGATCGCACCCTAGAGGTGAAAGGGCCGCCGGTTCAGGTCGCCTACCAAGATGGCCAGCTCACCCCTGCCGGGGAAAAATTTGCCCAAAAACAAGGGGTGGATCCCGGCAGCCTGGAAATCCGGCAAGTGGGCAAGGGATCCTTTGTGTTTGCGGTGCAGCGGGTGCGAGGCCGGCCAACAGCAGCTGTGCTCCAGGAACTGGCACCCGCCTGGATTACCAACTTGAGTGGTGAACGGCTGATGCGCTGGGCCTGCGGGGATCTGAAGTTTCCGCGCCCCATCCGCTGGCTGGTCTCCCTTTGGGATGATCAGGTGCTGCCTTTGCTGCTGCCGACCCACGAGGACAATTCCATGCCGGGCTTGGTGGCGGGGCGGGTGAGCCGGGGGCACCGCGTTTTGGGATCCCAGCAGGTTGTCCTGGAGCGGGCCGAGAGCTACGTTCAGCAAATGCAAGAGGCGGGGGTCAGCCCCGATCCGGCAGTGCGGGAAGCGTACATTCAGGCCGAGGTAACCAAGCTGGCCAGGCAAGTGAATGGGGAAGCGCAGATCCCTGCCCCTCTGCTGCGGGAGGTGGTGCAGTTGGTGGAGTGGCCGACGGCGGTTTTGGGGCGCTTTGAGCCAGAGTTTTTGCGCTTGCCCCCTGCGGTGATCGAGACGGTGATGATCACTCACCAGCGCTACTTCCCAGTACGGGATGGCCGGGATCCCAGAAAATTGCTGCCCTATTTCATCACCATCTCCAACGGCGACCCCCGGCAATCGGAGCGGATCGGGGCAGGCAACAGCCGTGTGGTGCGGGCGCGCCTGGCGGATGCCCGCTTTTTCTACGAGGAGGATCGGCGGATCCCCTTGGCGCAGCGGGTGGAACGCCTGCAGGCGGTTACTTTTGCTGAGGGGCTGGGCTCCATGCGGGACAAGGTGGAGCGCATCCGCCACATCAGCCGCCTCATTGCCGCTGCCCTGAACTTGGATCCCCAGGAGCAGGCGCTGGTGGATCGCACGGCTTACCTGTGCAAGGCGGATCTGGTTACCCAAATGGTGTACGAATTCCCCGAGCTGCAGGGGATCATGGGAGCCGAGTATGCCCGCCACGACGGTGAGCCGGAGGCGGTGGCCGAGGGGATCGAGCAGCACTACTGGCCTTTGGGGGCGGGGGACGCTTTGCCCAATTCCTTGACCGGGCGGGTGGTGGGCTGGGCAGATCGCCTGGATACCTTGGTGGGCATGTTTCACTTGGGGCGGATCCCCACCGGCTCCTCGGATCGCTTTGCCCTGCGGCGGGCCGCCAACAGCCTGGTGCTGGTTGCCTGGGATGCCGGCTGGACTTTTGACTTCAACTTGCTGTTGCAGAGCGTGGTGCAGGACTATGCCTTTGGCGATGTCCACACCTTGCGAGCCTTGCAGGAGTTTTTGGCCCAACGGATACAGACCCTTTTGCAGGAGGAAAAACGGATTGATTACGACTTGGTCAGGGCTGTGGTGGGGGATCCCGAGTCGGTCAAAGCGGAGGATCCCCAGAAGGCCGAACTCACCTTGCGGGCCCTGGGCAACCTGCCCTTGACCCTGCTGCGGGCGGAGTACCTGCAACACCTGCGGGCCACCGGGGAATTGGCGGATCTCTATCCCACCCTCAATCGCTGTGCCCGCCTAGCAGCCCAAGGGGATTTGGACTACGGTGTAACAGATCCAGCAGCTGCCGTGGATCCCGACCAGTTGCAGGAGGCGGCAGAAAGGGAGTTGTACGAGGCTTGCCAGAAAATCTATCGTCTGGGGGTGGAGCCGGCCTTACGGGGAGATTTTGTCCCCTTGGTGGAAGCTCTGCAAGCGGCAGCCCCTCAGGTAGCTCAGTTTTTTGAAGCCGTTTTGGTGATGGATCCGGATCCTGGTCGGCGGGCCAACCGGCTTAATTTGCTGGGGGTATTGCGCAACCAGTCCCGCCTGTTGGGGGACATGGGGGCTGTGGTCATGGCAGGGGAATCCTCGCCGGAGAAGACCCCCTAGCCGTTTCAGATCAGTTTACTTCGAGACAGATCCCCCTCACCCCCAGCTTCTCTCCCAGAGGGAGCTACCCCCCAAGGACTCTGTCCCGCTGGCGCGAACGGCTTGGGAATGGACATATCGTCATTTCCACTCAAACTCAGAACACTGTGCCCACACCTAAACCGTTGGTCGCGTCTTCGCGTCAGCGTTG
>NZ_JANSHV010000007.1:0-9698 GCF_047461775.1 Synechococcus sp. R6-5 | reverse complement strand
GCTCAAATGAAAGATCAACACAACCTAGAGAGGACAAGGTTTTCCCATCATGCTGGCCGCACAAATCACCTTGCTGGTCTACGGGGCACTGCTTTTGGTGGGCGGAGCAATCGGCTATAGCAAAGGCAAAAGCTCCAAGTCTCTCATCGGGGGGCTGGTTGGGGCCGCCCTCAGCGGAGTCAGCTATGGGCTGCTGGGGGTGGATCCCCGCTGGGGGCTGGGCTTGGGCCTGGGGACGACAGTGCTGGGATCTATCGTATTCGCCCTGCGCTACCGCAAAACCCGAACGTTAATGCCTGCCGGCTTGATGTTCATCCTCAGCTTGGGAGCAGCTGTCCTTCTGGGACTTAGCTTTGGAGCGGCCTAGGCGACTTCTGGTTGCGCCGGTGGGGTGAAGTTTGTTGAACATTCGATGTAGTCAATCTCGATGTAGTCAATTTTCAGCTCTCGGCCCGAGCGAATCTCTTCCATCGGGGATCCGCAGTTGGGGCAAGCATAGCGCCGGCCTATTTCTGGCTTGTATTCTTGGCCGCAGGGATGGCAATAGGCAATGAGCGGCGTTTCCCGGATGACCAACTGGGATCCCTGTAGGAAAGTACCCTGGGTTTGTGCGGCATAGGCAAAGGTTAGGCTGGCCGGCTCTACACAGGTGAACTGTCCTACCACCAGGTGCACCCGAGCGATCTGAGGCTGTCCCGGCTGACTTTGCCACCAGTCACGTAGTGTTTGGATCAAGGCGCGGGTCATGTCGGTCTCGTGCATCTCTTACCTCCAGTCGCCGGCCATTTCTGGCGTCGCCTCCGGGTGGATGTAGGCGGGCTTCTCTCGGCGCGGCAGTTGCCCAGATACCACCAAATGGGCCAGCGTATCGCAAATAACTCGGGTGGCCATTAGAGCTGTGATATCGCTAATGTCGTAGGGGGGAGAGACTTCCACCACCTCCAGGCCACAGATCGGTGCTTCCCGCACAATGCGCTTGAGCAAGTAGAGCGCTTCCCGCGGCAGCAGCCCACCGGGCTCCGGCCAGCCTGTACCCGGCACAAAGCCGGCATCGATGCAGTCGATATCGAAGCTGATGTACACACAATCGGTGCCGTCTAGGGCTTTTTCGAGGGCGAAATCGGCGGCTGCATCCAAGCCCATTTCGGTGATGTCGGTAACGGTGAGGATGTGGGTGGCCCGCTCCCGGCACACCTTCACCCCTTGCCGTGGCACTTGCCAGCCACCAATGCCCAGTTGCACCAGGTTGTGGGCCGGTGCGTTGCGGATGTTGGTGGCATGAAACCAAGGCTAAGCCTCGACTCATTGTTGCCAGCCGGATAGGGAAAGCCTCGCTTCTTTGGCCAAAGCCGCTTGGGCTTCGGTAGAAAAGCCGTTATTTGCGTTCGATTCGGTGGTCATGGCTGGGATCCCCCATTAGGTGGTGTATTCGGCGTTGATGCGCACGTAATCGTAGCTGAGATCGCAGCCCCAGGCCACGCCCTGGCCGGATCCCTGATGGAGATCCACGGTAAAGGTCACCGGATCCCCTTTCAAGTACTCAGAGGCTGCCTTGCGATCGAAAGCCAGGGGCATTCCCCCCTGCATGAGCAGAAAATCCCCCAGACGAATATCCAACCGGCGGCTGTCGAAGGGGATCCCGGCTCGGCCGGCGGCGGCTGCCACCCGTCCCCAGTTGGGATCGTTGCCAAAAGCTGCCGCCTTCACCAAGGGAGAGCTGGCGATCACACGGGCCATATGCCGGGCTGCCCCATCATCCACAGCCCCACACACCCGAATTTCCAGCAGCTTGGTAGCTCCTTCCCCATCGCGGGCAATGGCCTTAGCCAGATGAATGCAAACTTGGTTGACCATCTCCGCCAAAGTCTGGGCAGCTTCTGTGCCGGCTTGCAGGGTTGGGATCCCACTTTGGCCGTTGGCCAGGGCCAAGAGCATGTCGTTGGTGCTGGTATCCCCATCCACCGTGATTTGGTTAAAGCTGAGGTCAGCAGCTTGCTTGAGGATCTGCTGCCACAGGCGGGGATCCACAGCCGCGTCGCAGGTTAAAAAAGCCAGCATCGTGGCCAAGTTGGGGTGGATCATGCCGGATCCCTTGGCAATGCCCCCGACCCTGACGGTGTACCCGTCGATCTCAGCTTGCAGGGCAACGCTTTTGGTCACCAAGTCGGTGGTGATGATGGCGCGGGCGGCGCTCTCCCCCCCCTCTGGAGAGAGGCTGTCGATAAGGCCGGGCAGGGCTGCCTGGATTTTCGGCATTTCCAGTTGTCGCCCGATGACCCCTGTGGAGGCCGTGAGCACCTGATGGGCCGGGATCCCCAACCGTTCTGCCACCCAGAGGGCCAGTTGGGCATTGTTGCGCTCCCCTTCTTCGCCGGTACAGGCGTTGGCTTGCCCAGCATTGCAGAGGATGGCCCGCACCGGCTGCTGTTGGGCGAGGATCCCTTGGTTGTAGGTAACACAGGCTGCTTTGACCTGATTGGTGGTAAAAACGCCTGACCCAACCGCATCGCACTCGGAAACGATCAAAGCCAGATCCGCAGCTCCTGAGGGCTTGAGGCCAGCGGCCACTCCAGCGGCTCGAAATCCTCGCGGGGCTGTAACAGCACCTGCAACCGGTTTAAATGGGGATCCCATGTGTTCCTTGGCCAGAGGGTGGTCGGCAACATCATACCGACTTGCTGCTCCGATTTGGGTCATCGCAAGCTTTCCGTGAGAAACTCTCTGGAAACCGGTTCTGAGGGAAAGAGTTGCAGTTACGCCTACCAAGCAGAGGCGGCAGAGAGGGTTATTTTGAAAGTGTGTGCTTCCTCTGCTCCGGGAATTGCCAGCCATGCCCACCCCTGTCATTACCCTCAACCATGTCAGCAAGGTCTATTCCAATGGCACGGTGGCTTTGCAGGACATGAATATGACCATCCAAGAAGGGCAGTTTGTCAGCTTGGTGGGGCCATCCGGCTGTGGGAAAAGCACGGTGCTGCGGTTGGTGGCGGGTCTGGGGCATCTGACCACAGGCTCTATCGAATGGGGGCAAAATCTTGAGAAGGATGCTCCCCAAGGGGAACCCAAGTTGGCCTTTGTGTTTCAGGAACCGGCCCTTATGCCTTGGGCGACGGTGATGGACAATGTGCGTCTGCCCTTGAAGTTGGCAGGTGAGCCCAAGCCAAAAGCCAATCGAGATGTCTTGGAAGCTCTGCAACTGGTGGGCCTGCGGGGGTTTGAGCGCAGTTTTCCCCGCGAGCTATCGGGCGGCATGCGCATGCGGGTTTCCATTGCTCGCGCCCTGGTAACCAAGCCGCAGGTGTTGCTGATGGATGAACCCTTCGGAGCTCTGGATGAAATCACCCGCAGCAAGTTGAACAGCGACCTGTTGGAGCTGTGGCAAGAAAAGCGCTGGACGGTGATCTTTGTTACCCACAACATTTACGAGGCCGTCTACCTGTCCAACCGCGTGGTGGTGATGGCGGCTCGCCCAGGGCGGGTGATAGCCGATATTCCCATCGATGCGCCCTATCCCCGCTCGGAAGACTTTCGCACCTCTTCCCTTTACAACAACTACTGCCGTGAAGTGTCGGCCCGTCTGCACGAGGCCATGCACGGCTCAGCTCAGGATCCCCCCTATTTGCGCCCCCTCTCTGCTGGACGTTTGCGCTGACGGGATCCCTGGCTTAGCGGTGTTCTCTCTGTTGCGTAAGTCCCTTGATGCCCCAACCTCACGATATGTTCGACCTGTTTGTCCAGCTTCTCGAGCCATGGCGCCGTTGGCTGGGATCCCTTGTTGGCTTGGGGGAGAGCTGGCCTCTCCATTGGCCAGATTGGTCTCTGCCCAAGCTGACCGGCGCAGTTGGAGAAAAACTCGGATCCCAACCCACGGATGAGGCAGACATACCGAGTGCCGGCTCAGGGGTGCCTGCAAAGGGGTTGAATCTGGGCCGTTGGTTCAACCTGGAAGTGATTGCCCCCCTTATCGTCGGGATCCTCTTCTTGGTGGGCTGGGAAGTGGCGGTGCGGGTAACGGGAGTGCCCCACTACCTCTTGCCGGGGCCGATTTTGGTGGTGCAAACCCTCATCCGCGACTGGGGAACGCTTTTTCCTTCCCTGTTGATCACTGTGCAAATTACGGTGGTGGCCTTTTTGGCTGCCACAGTGTCGGGGCTTTTGGTCTCGATTGTGTTCACCCAGAGCAAATGGATCGAGCGCAGCTTTTTCCCTTATGCGGTGATTTTACAGACGATGCCCATTGTCTCCATCGCCCCGCTGATCATCATTTGGCTGCGCAACAACACCTTTGCTGCGATGGTGGTGTGCGCCTGGATTGTGGCTTTTTTCCCGATTCTTTCCAACACCACTCTGGGGCTGAACAGCGTCGATCACAACCTGCTCAACCTGTTCCAACTGTACAAGGCCAACCGCTGGCAAACGTTGATCTACTTGCGGCTACCCAGTGCCATGCCCTATTTCATGGGGGGCCTGCGCATCAGCGGTGGCCTCTCTTTGATTGGGGCGGTGGTGGCGGAGTTTGTCGCTGGTACTGGCGGGCAGCGGGCCGGGATCGCCTACCAGATCTTGATCTCCAGCTTCAACCTGCAGGTGCCCCGCATGTTTGCGGCCTTGATCTTGGTCACCGGCTTGGGGATCCTGATCTTTATTTCCTTAAGTGCTCTATCCGACAGGGTGTTGGGCAAGTGGCATGAGAGCGCTGTGCGCCGAGAGAACTGAAAAATTGAACTTTGGTGAAAATTAGGGCCCCCTCTCTAACATTTAGGGTCATTTGGATTCAAACTAGGACGCTGCACCCACCCCTAAAACGTTGAACGCACGCGGCCAAAGGCTTTTCTCAATAGCTCAGGCGCCTCACTCTAACCTGAAACGACTAAGTGCCTTGAATAGGAGCAGGTGGAAGGCGTCTTCTGGAAAAGTCCAGAGATATCGCTGCGCTTGCTGTCGGCGGCTATCTCAGATGCTATTTTTGGGTTGCTATCGGAGGGGGATGAACTCAGTGCGGCCAATGATTTGCTGGCCTTGATCCGAGAGCGCGTAGTTGATGAAATCGGCCACCACAGGGCTGGTTCTTTGAGGTGCCACCAAAAACACAGTCCGCGCCAAGGGGTAGCTGCCCCTCTGGATGGCCTCACGGGTGGGCATCTGGCCGTCGATGGGCACAATCCGCACCGTTTGCTGGTTTTGCACCTGATCGACAGTGCTGTAGGTGATGCCATCTTCTCCCAAAGCCCGCAGCAGCGGGGTGGTGACATCTTCTGTGGCGGTGGTGAAGTAGGGAGGGTTATCGGGAGCGAAGGGCAGCCCCAACAACACGAGTTCTTGGAAAACGCTGTAGGTGCCGCTCTGGGGGGCGCGATTGAGGACCCGAATCCGCCGATCCGGGCCGCCCACCTGGCTCCAATTGGTGATCCGACCCTGGAAGATATCGGCCAATTGCTGCAGCGTCAGTCCTCCTTTGTAGGGGTTGTTCACCCCCACCGCCACCGCCAGGGCATCTTTGGCCACCGGGATCGCCTGTAGACCCGCCTGCACTTCGCTGGCATTGAGGGGGCGGGAGCTAGCGGCCATCTGGATGCGACCTTCCATCAGGGCCTTCAGGCCGGCATTGGATCCATTGGGCTTGCCATCCGGGATCCCATAGGCGAGGGGAATGCCGGGGTTGCGCTGGGTGTAGCCTCCCTTCAGGGCCAAGACGATCCGGATCATCGTGACGCTGCCATCCATCTGGAGCACTACTGGGTTGGGCAGAGAAGTATCCAGATTAACGGCGTTGGCAGGCGGGTTGGGTACCTGGGCCTGAGGGGGGTTGGGCGCTGTTGGGGCTTGGGGCCGGGCAGCTGGAATCTGGCTGGGGATAGGAGGCGTGTTCTCTCTATTCAGGAATGAGTCCAACAGGCCGGAACGATAGGCATACCAGCCGCCGCCTCCCAGTATCGCGAACAAAAGAATGTAAACGATTGGAGGTGGGCCGGAAGGTCGTGCAGTCATGGGATCCCCCCTAAAGAAAATTCACGATCCAGACTTTTGAGACTTCCCCCTCTGTTGTATCAGCTATCCGCGCAGATTGGGTGAGCAGCAGGTTAAGGTGCATCTATCCGCACATGGCCGCCTCTCGTCCCACCTCGCGCAGCTCGATCACATCCGCACGGGGATCCGCCTGCACAACTTCCAACTCGATCCAAGCCCCCAGAGGAATCTGGCGTTCTAGGCGCACCGGCACCCGAAAGGCAATCTCATCCAGCATGGCCAGCACCAAGTTTTCCTGCTCGCGCAGGTAGCCCAAGACCAAGGCCCGCCAAGTTTGCCCCGGTCGCAGCCGCAGGTATTCGATGCTCCAGTAGCGCTTGGATTTCCGCTCCACCTGGTTGGCCTCTACGGTGCCCGGCTCAATCCCCAGCAGCAGCTGCTGCACATCCGCTTCCGTCAAGGGCAAGGGATCCCCACGCAGGAAAGCCTTGATCTGGTAATGGGCCACCAAGTCCAGGTAGCGCCGAATCGGGGAGGTAACCTGACAGTAGGCCTCAAGCCCCAGCCCTGTATGTCGCCCCGGCTGGGTGGCTACTTCCGCCCGCGATAGACAGCGCATGATGGCAAAAGACCGAACTGGCCCCTGGGGATACCTATCCAGCACTTCGGGAGGAGGTAAGTCGGGAGCCGGCTGCAGACGATAGGGCACCGGGATCCCATTTTGGCTGGCGAAGCGAGCCGCCACCTCGCCGGTGAGCACCATCATTTCCGCCACCATCTGCCGCGCAGGAGTATCCTCGATTACCCGGAGGTGGGGGATCTCGTCGATGACCTTGATATCTTGCTCCGGCAGGCCGATCTGAATGGCCCCCTGAGCCATGCGCCACCCATAACGCCACTGGGCTGCCCGGGCAATGGCTGTCAGTTGAGCCTCTGCCCCCAACTCCAACATTTCATCGGCATCTTCGTAGGTGAGGCGGTAGGTCACTTTGATCTGGCTGAGGCAAACTTCGGAATCCCGGATCTGGCCGTCGGATCCCAGTAGAATGCCAAAGCTAAGGGCAGGCCGCACCTCTCCCTGCACCAAGCTCATCGGGCCAGTGGACAACTCCGGTGGGAACATCGGGATCACCCGCTCCGGCAAATAGACACTGGTGCCACGCTTGCGGGCTTCCAAATCAAGGGGATCCCCCCACTGCACCCAACAACTGGGATCGGCAATGTGGATCCAGAGCTTCACCGCATCATCCGACCAAAACTCGACACTGAGGGCATCGTCGATGTCGCGGGTGCTGGCATCATCGATGGTGTAGGTGTGGAGATGGGTGAGATCCCGCCGCAGATGGGGATCCCAGAAAGAGGGAGGCTGGCTGAGCAGGGCTTGGGTGTATCGCTCCACCGCCTTCGGGAACTGGGTTGGGATCCCGGTGAGGCGCAGGGCCAGGTTCTCGTGGCGGCTCCACAGCCCCAGAGCCACCAAAGCCTCAAAGGCCCCCTGCGGAGTGTCAGGAAACCCCATCAGCTCCAGCAGTTGCGAGGCCCGTTCCCGATCCGACGGGTTGAGATTGGAAGAGAGATCCTCGTGGCTGCGAATGGCTGCTGCTGCTCCCTGTAAGGCCAGGCGTTCCAGCACCTCCAGGCGGGCCCGCTCGGCAGGAGTCCAGGGATACCCTTGGCCGGGATGAGCCAGAGCCTCCCGCAGGTGGGCCTCAAACTCTGCTTGTTCCTGCTGCCGTTGTTGGGCGACGGCCATTTGATGGAGGATCTCCTTCACCTGAGCCGGAGTGCGGGGTTCGTAGCTTTCCCCCTTTTGCTTGAAGTAGGTGCGATCCTCGCTCAAGAGGCGGTAGGCGGCATAGGTAGAGACCGGAGAATCATCAGAAAACAACAGCCGAGCCATCTCCGCCAAGCTCAGGGGCTGACGCTCCTCCTGCACCAGTTCCCAGGCCAACGCCAAACTTTCGGGATCCAACTTTGCTTGCACCGCCTGCCAAAAGCCGGGGATGTCGGAAGCCGTGAAGCTGGATCCCCCGTTCAAAGCAAAGGTAATCTGGCGAGGGTGAACACTATGAACCTGCCCAGAAGGCACCCCCAGCAGTAGGTTCTTCTTGCCCTCGGTGCCCTGAACCACTGCCAACACACGGTCGTTATTGTAACGAAACTCCACCAGTGTGCCCTTTTCCACCCGTTCTCCCCATGTCGGCTGTCGTTAAAGCGCAGGCTTTCTTCCATTCTCCACCAGCTCTGTCCGCCTGCCTACCTGGAAACCCCAGCCAGAAGACATACGGGCACTTGAATAGGTAGCAGATGTTAGATATATCGGTACTTAAGCATATAGGTATGTGATATATAGACACACGAGATACAAATTTTTGGGTAGATTGCGGTTATGTGTTGGGCACTGCGATTTCAGAGCAGAGGCCAGCTCTGCCAGGTTTGTGGGATAGGGTTACCAGCCAGGGCTCCTAAATTCCGTAGAGATACTGTTGCCAGCATTTCGCAAGTGGATACTTCCACTTCTTCCATGTGTGATATCCTAGAGACTAGGGGTAGGGCACAGTTACCATAGGCTGCTCCCCAATTGAGCAAGCAAAAGGGTGGTACTCAAGAGTCGTTTCCCTACAGTGAAGGTCACAAAAACAGGAGTTCTGTATTTCTTCACCTAAAACTTTTTAGCTTAGCGCTCATTTTAGCTTAGCGCTCAAAAGGTGAGCTGTGGACAACCCGAAGCGACTGTTGCTCATCGACGACGATCCGAACTTGATCCTTCTGGCAAAGGATTACTTGGAGTTTCGCGGCTACGAAGTGGTGGCGGCAAGCAACGGTCTGGAGGGGTTGGAAGCGATGCGCCATTTCACTCCAGACCTGATCATCTGCGATGTGATGATGCCGGAGATGGATGGCTACACCTTTGTGGAAACCATTCGCTCCAACAGTGCTACGGACTGGATACCTGTGATTTTTCTGTCGGCGCGTGGGCAAACGGCAGACCGGGTGCGCGGCCTGACCACAGGGGCAGATGTTTACATGGTCAAGCCCTTTGAGCCGGAAGAATTGGTGGCGCAGGTGGAGTCTTCTCTCAAACATACCGAGCGCCTGTTACAAGTGCAGAATGTGGGCATTCAGCCGGTCATAAAACTGGATCGGGAAATTGAGCTGACGCCAACAGAAACTAAGGTGATCCAGTACGTGGCCAGGGGCATGTCCAACCGCGAGATTGCCGAAACTCTTGGGGTGAGCCAGCGCACTGTTGAAAGCCACGTCAGCAACATGCTGGGCAAAACCGGCCTGCACAACCGCACAGAACTGGCCCGCTGGGCAATAGAAAGTGGTTTGGGCAAAAAACCGTTGTAATTCCCGCCACCCCTTTCAACGGCTGGAGAACTCTATCTCCTCGGCGCGATTGGAGATAGGGTAGTGATCGCACTTGAAGGGCAAGGTAACTGGGGTGGGCAAGTCTTTTCAAAAATTGGCGGGGGAGGATCTGCTGGCCTTGCCCCAACGTACATTGGCCGCCGATTTTCACTGCGTTACCCAAAAACTGGGTCTAAAGCCCCGTCCTTCCAGGACAGTTTTTGCCCTGTTGTTGTCATTTTAAACAGGAATGAAACATTTCCGTTGCATTGCTTCCTAGCTCCTTTCTCCCTCTGGGACAGGATCTAAAGGTGATTGTGGAAGCGGCGTGGAACGTTTGGGCAGCAGCGGGGGTGTCTCAATCTAGTTTGAAATGA
>NZ_JANSHV010000006.1:0-4350 GCF_047461775.1 Synechococcus sp. R6-5 | reverse complement strand
CCCCCCACCGCTGCAATGGCCGTGGAAAGCACCAACAGCAGCGCCAGCGTCCACCCCTTGAGACGCGGCCAATCCGCCCGCCTGGACAAAAGCCACCAGCCGCCGAAAAAGAGCACCGCGAAGGCCCCCAAGCGGAAAGCCAGCACCCAATTGACGCTGCGCACAAACTGCTGCAGGATCAGGCTCACGCCCCAGGTGGCCAAAAGGGTCTCCAAGGGTCGGCCATACAAAAAGCGAATCACCCCCCGCTCCAGGGCTAGTCCCACCAGAGCCGTGACGGCAAAGGCAGCTACCAAAGCTGGAAAGATGTACAGATCCCGCCAGGGATCCCCTAGGGGACGAAAGGCATTTTGAACCACAAAAGTGGTGTAGGCCCCCAACATCATCAGCTCCCCATGGGCCATGTTGATGACCCCCATGAGGCCGAAAACAATGGCCAAGCCCAAGGCGGCTATTAGCAAGACGGTGCCAATGCTAATGCCGTTGAACAAGCTGTCCAGGAGCAAGGTCATGGGCAGGGGATCCTCCTTCCAACTTGACCGGGGAAGCTTCTTAAGCGGCAGAGCGGGATCCCCGACCCTATCCAAACGGCAAGGGATCCCAGCCCTGGCCAGGACTAGCTGACTTTGTAGCGACCGCCCTTGGCCGGATCTGACCAATCGCAGGCAAAGCCCTTGGTCTCTGCCACAAACTGGTTCCAGGGCTGCGGCTCCACGGCATCCGTAGAAAAGATGACATCAAACAAACCGTCAGAGCGCACCTGGCCGATCCGCACATACTTGGTCAGGTGGTGATTGGTGTTCATGGTTACCAAGCCTTCTGGGGCATCAAAGGTCTGGCCATAGGCTGCCTGCCGCACGGCGTCGATTTCCACTGTTCCCGCTTTTTCCACTGCCTGCTTCCAGATGTAAACCATGATGTAGGCGGCTTCCATCGGGTCGTTGGTGACGCGGTTTTGGCCGTATTCTGCCTTGAAAGCTTCCACAAACTTCTTGTTGGCAGGCGTATCCACCGTCATAAAGTAGTTCCAGGCGGCGAAGTGCCCTTCCAAGAATTCGGGGCCGATGGCCTGTACCTCTTCTTCGGCAATGCTGACGGACATGGAAGGATAGCGATCCGGCCCCAGCCCTGCCCCTTCCAGTTGTTTGAAAAAGGCCACGTTGCTGTCGCCGTTCAAGCTGTTGTAGATCACACCGCCATTGGGAAGAGCGGCCCGGATCTTGCTGATGATGGGGGTAACTTCTGTGTTGCCCAAAGGCAGATAGTCTTCACCCACCACCTTGCCCCCCAGGGCTTCCAACTGGGCCTTGATGATGGTGTTGGCCGTGCGGGGGAACACGTAGTCGGATCCCACCAGGAAGAACTCTTTGCCCTTGTTCTTGAGCAGCCATTCCACCGAAGGCTCGATCTGCTGGTTGGGGGCAGCGCCGGTGTAGAAGATGTTTTTGGAGCACTCTTGTCCTTCGTACTGCACGGGATACCAGAGCAGGTGCTGCTTGGATTCAAACACCGGCAACACGGCTTTGCGACTGGCCGAAGTCCAGCATCCAAACACCGTTGCCACCTTGTCCACATCGATCAATTTGGTGGCTTTCTCGGCAAAGGTTGGCCAATCGGAAGCCCCATCCTCGATAATCGGCTCGATCTGCTTGCCCAAAACCCCACCGGCGGCATTGATCTCTTTGATGGCCAGCTTTTCCGCATCCACCACGCTGGTTTCCGAAATGGCCATGGTGCCGCTGAGGGAGTGCAAAATGCCAACGCGAATGGTCTCTCCCTGGGCGTAGGCGGGCACAGACCGCTTCACCCAGATCTGCGGCCCTAGGGCAGCCCCGGCTCCGGCCAGAGCGCCCATTTTCAGCACTTGACGACGATTAAAAGATTGAGCCATCGGTGATCTCCGAAACGAAGTGAGTGCAAAGGGTGTTAAGAAGTCCAGTTGTTGCAGCAGCCCGGCCAACGGGGGGAAGCACCTAGCTCATCACCTCGCCCATGTGTTGAACCTGCCCAACTGCGCTCAGCTGAGGCTTTCACCGAATGCCTTCCCAACATCAACAGGGGAAAGGCTAATCCTGCAGTCGAGAAAGCGTTGTGCATCCCTGTTGCCTTAACGTGTTCCATCAAACCCATTCGGCCCGGAGAGAATTGTATCGTGGGATACCTTTTCCCAGAATCCGAGCCCTTTCCCCGCAGGCTGTAGGCAAAGGCAGGGATCCCTTGCTGCCGGCATAATAGGGGTTCTGGGGTCGAGAATTAGTTGAGAGTTAACAGCTTATGGTGCAACAGGCCGGCTATGGATCTTGGCGATCCCCGATTACCGCTGACCTGGTGGTGACGGGATCCCTGCGCTTGGGACAGATGGTTTGGGATCAGGGGGATCTCTACTGGACGGAGGGCCGCCCGCAAGAAAAAGGGCGCAATGTGTTGATGCGGCGCTCTGCCGACGGGATCCTGGTGGAGCTGACACCGGCACCTTTCAATGTGCGGACACGAGTGCATGAGTATGGGGGTGGAGCTTATTGGGTGTCGGCAGGGGTAGTGTATTTTTGCAACTTCGCTGACCAACGGCTCTACCGCCTGCTGCCGGGTTCAGATCCCCAGCCCCTGACAGAAGCAGGCCCCTATCGCTATGCAGATGGGGTGGTGGATCGGGCGCGTGGACGCATCCTCTGTGTGCGGGAGGATCACAGCCGCCAGGGAGAGCCGGAAAACAGCCTTGTCTCGATTGACTTAGCAAGTGGATCCCAGCAGATTTTGGCTTCTGGGCACGACTTCTACGCCAGCCCGCGCCTCAGTCCAGACGGCCAGACCTTGGTATGGCTGACCTGGGATCACCCCCAAATGCCCTGGGACGGCACAGAGCTGTGGCGGTCTGAGGTGAACCCTGACGGCAGCTTGGGAGAACCTCAAAAGCTGGCCGGTGGCCCTGCCGAGTCGATCTTCCAGCCCCAGTGGTCACCGCAAGGGGATCTCTACTTTGTTTCCGATTGCAGCGGCTGGTGGAACCTCTATCGCTGGGATCCCCAGGGCCCCATTCCCCTCTGCCCTATGGAAGCGGAGTTTGGAGAGCCGCAGTGGGTGTTTGGCCTGAGCACCTACGGCTTCTGTGGCGATGGGCGCATCCTGGCCTGTTATGAACAAGACGGGCTGTCTCATCTGGCTTATCTGGATCCCCATTCAGGACAGTTGGCAGGGATCCCCTTGCCCTACACCCAGATCAGCGGTTTGCAGGTGAGTGGGGAAAAAGCCGCTTTCCTGGCCGGATCCCCGACGGAAGCCACTGCCTTGGTCTGCCTAGACTTACCCTCCAGCCAAGTGGAGGTGGTGGCCCGTTCCAGCAGCGTGGCGGTGGATCCCGACTATCTGTCGATCCCAGAGCCCATTGTTTTTCCCACCGGTGGCGGCAAGGCAGTGGCCTATGCTTTCTTCTATCCCCCCAAGAACCGCGACTTTGTTGCTCCCACTGGCGAAAAGCCACCCCTGCTGGTGAAAAGCCACGGCGGGCCCACCGGGGCGACGGCAGCGGTGCTCAACCTGGGGATCCAATACTGGACCAGTCGGGGGATTGCCGTTTTGGATGTGAACTACCGGGGCAGCAGCGGCTACGGACGGGCCTATCGGGATGCTCTCAAAGGCCGGTGGGGCCTGGTAGATGTGGAAGATTGCATCGCCGGATCCCAATTTTTGGCAGAACAGGGCAAGGTGGATGGGGAACGGCTGCTCATTCAAGGGGGCAGCGCTGGCGGCTATACCACGTTGGCGGCCTTGACCTTCCATGCCGTCTTCCGAGCAGGTGCCAGCTACTACGGGGTGAGCGATCTAGAAGCCCTGGCCCAGGAGACCCACAAGTTCGAGTCTCGCTACTTGGACAGCCTCATTGGCCCCTACCCAGAGCGGCGGGATCTCTACCGGGAGCGTTCCCCCATTCATCACCTGGAGGGCCTCAATTGTCCGGTTATCTTCTTCCAAGGGTTGGAAGACGCCATCGTGCCCCCCAATCAGGCGGAGAGGATGGTGGCAGCCCTACGGGCCAAAGGGATCCCAGTGGCCTATGTGCCTTTCGAGGGAGAGCAACACGGCTTTCGCCAGGCGGCCAACATCAAACGGGCTTTGGAGGCAGAGCTTTACTTTTATGCCCAGGTGCTGGGGTTTCCGCTGGCAGAACCTTTTGAGCCCGTTCGGATCGAAAACCTAGACACCTGATGATGACTGCTCAATGGGTCGAATAGAAAGGGATCCCGTCCCATCTATGGCCCATTGTTGCTCCACAACGCTGTCGCGACAGAGCAGCCCCTCTATGATGGACTTACCAGCCAACCCGGATGGAGCATGACTCTAGTCAATAATAAG
>NZ_JANSHV010000005.1:0-21047 GCF_047461775.1 Synechococcus sp. R6-5 | reverse complement strand
AAGCAGTCAGGGTCGGGTAGTTTACTTCGCTGCAGCTCGCCTGATCCTGGGGATCTAGCAATTATCCAAAGCAGAATGGATCTGCCCATCTTGGCCGACGATCCCAGGGATCCAAGCAACCTTGGAAATTGGCTAGGTTGAGTTACGGCTTGTTGAGGATCTTTTGTCGGTGAGCGATTCTTTGGATGTCCAGGCTCCTCTGCCCGCCATTTTGGCCGATCTGCAAAAAGCTCTGGAATCCCTGGGGTTGGGTTATCTCCAGGTACAAGCGCGGCTTTCCGGCCACCGCCTGTTGCTGCGCCTAGAGGGGGATCCCTTGCCTGAGCCGGATGCTTTGCTGGGGAGCCTCTCGCCGGCCTTGGAGCAAATGGCGCTGACCCACAGGCAGCGTCAGGTGGAGCTGTTTGGCTTTCTGGCCAATGAAGGGATCCCGGAATGGCACTGCGAGTGGCGCTACCAGCCCCAGCCCAACCCCAACAGCCCTCTGTATCGCGCTCAGCGGGGGGATGAGGTGGCCATCCAGCAGGTGTTCAATTACCTGTTGCGTCCGGAAGGGATCCAAGCACGGGTTCATTTCCATCCCAAGCTGGGCCTCTTGCAGGTGAACTTGCAGGCGGCAGAAGCTCCGGATCCGGCTTGGGCTAAGGATTTTCTGCGGCGAGCCTTAACCCGTCTGGAATGGACTTTTTTGCAACGGCTGCGGCTTTCTGGGCAGAAACTGGGCTCTTTTTTCCCGGCCTGGAGCCAAGAGTTCGATCTCAAACAGCCTGCCTTTTGGCAGTCCCCGCAGGTGCCCTTGACCGGGCGATCCCCCATCTCAGAGAGAGAAATCTCTCCGCTGGATAAGCCGCCACCCCCTTCTCCTGCCTCCCAGACTGAATCTCCGGGTGTCAGTTGACGGAGGAGATAGTAAGTAGCCGAGCGTTTGCAGCCGCTGGCTGAGCGTATTCTGAAGGACAGTGCTCGTTGGGGTTGGCCATGCGGGTTGTTTTTTTCGGCACGCCAGAGTTTGCCCTGCCTTCGCTGCAGATCCTGTTGCAGCCGCAGTCCCCCTTTGAAGTGGTGGGATTGGTCTGCCAGCCGGATCGGCCCCAGGGACGGGGACAAAAGGTGCTTCCCCCCCCTACCAAGGTTCTCGCCCAGGCCCACGGGATCCCGGTGTGGCAGCCTGTCCGCCTGCGGCGGGATCCCCAAGTGCTGGCGGCTCTGGAGGCGCTGGCTGCCGATGTGTTTGTGGTGGTGGCCTACGGCCAGATCTTGCCCCTGACGGTGTTGCAGATGCCCAAGCTGGGCTGTGTGAATGTGCATGGATCCCTCCTGCCCGCCTATCGTGGCGCTGCCCCCATCCAGTGGGCTATTGCCAACGGCGAAACCGAGACCGGCGTGACCACCATGCTCATGGATGAGGGAATGGATACGGGGGCCATCCTGCTCCAGGCCAAGCTACCCATTGGGCCAGAGCAAACCAGCCTGGAATTGGCACTCCAACTGGCTCAACTGGGGGCAGAACTCTTGGTGGAAACGCTCTTGAAATTGGAGAAAGGGGAACTCACCCCTATTCCTCAGGATGGATCCCGGGCAACCTACGCCCCTTTGCTCAAAAAACAAGACTTTCACCTCGACTGGCAGCGCCCTGCCCAGGCCTTGCACAACCAAATCCGCGCCTTTTCTCCCGACTGTTTCACCAGTTTGAGGGGGCAGCGGATCAAAATTGTCCGCTCTGCCTCTCCTCAGTTGCACCCACCCCCTGGCGATCTCCCCCAAGGCAGCCCTGGCGAGGTGGTGGGATTGGCCAGGGGAGAAGGAGTCTATGTAGCCACCGGAGAGGGATCCCTATTGATCCGGCGGGCGCAGCTGCCTGGCAGAAAAGAACAATCGGCTTGGGACTTGGTCAATGGCGGCCAGCTCAAGGTGGGGATGCGTTTTGAGCCACTCCCGGATGCTTGAGAGCCATACAGGGATCCCTTGGGCGCGGCCAACCCAAAGACGGCGAACCTGTCCGTTGCCTTGATTCTACTCTCTCTCTGGGAGAAAGGCTGGGGGTGAAGACTACTCCGGCTGGGGAAACTCCTGCCAAAGGTTGGTGCGTTGGCGCAAGCTGAGGAACTGTCCGCCGCCCAAGATGAGGTGGTCCAAAACCGGGATCTGTAGCAGTTGCCCCGCTTGCAAGAGTTGCCGGGTAAGGGCAAGATCTTCTGGGCTGGGATCCAAGCTGCCGGAAGGGTGGTTGTGGGCCACCAGGATGCGGCTGGCCCCCTGTTTGATGGCGCTGCGGAAAGTCTCCCGCGGATGAGACAGGGTTTCGGTGGCGGTGCCCCGGGTTACAATCTGCTGGCTGAGCAGACGGTGCTTGACATCCAAGTGCAAGACGGCAAAGTGCTCTTGAGATTCCCACATCAAGTCACCACTCAGAGCCATAGCCGCTTGTTCTGGCGACTCAATGGCTGTCCGGTCTGGCGGGCGACCCAAAAACACCCGTCGCCCCAGCTCGATGGCGGCTAACACTGTGGCTGCCTTGGCCGGGCCAATGCCTTCAATTTGCAGCAGCTCCCCTGCCTCCACCTGGCGCAGTTGGGCCAAGGGATCCCCTTGGGCTTCCAATTTTTTCAGGAGCAACTGGGCGAGGCCGACTGCTGAGAGTTTGCCCGGCCCCTGTCCGGTGTTGAGCAAGATGGCCAGCAGCTCGGCGTGGGAGAGGTTCCTTGCTCCTTGGCTGAGCAGCCGCTCGCGGGGGCGATCTTGGGCAGGAATGTCGCTGATGCGCAGCACGTACTGGCTCATCTGGGGCCTAGGGAGGAGAAGAGGTTTTTTTCAACAGCCAAAAGGGACTGCGGCGCTCGACGACCCGCCAAGATCCCAGAATGGCTGCCTGTTCGCCCTCGGGAGCTGTAAGTTCAGCTACAAAGGGATCCCAGGTAACCAGGTAGTCGGGCGCCTGCCCCTGGGCTTGCCAGTCGGCCAGCTCTTCTGGGCTGGCGGCGTAGGGAACCTGCAGCGGGCCATAAAAATAGGGTACAAAAGAGCGAAAGCCGTACAGGCCCACCGTTCCAGAGAGAGCCGGCTGGGCGTTGTTTTCGGAAGTGGCAAACTGCCGGAAAAAGTGGACGGCTCCTCCCTGGGTGTGTTGCAGCAGGCGGGGGAAGACCCAGCACCAGGCCAGTTGGGCGCTCAGTCCCGTGGCCAAGAGCAAAACTGTCCAGCCCCAAGCCCGCCGCCGTCCTCGACTCCAAAGGAGAATTCCCAGCAGCAGGATCGCGGCGGGGACGTAGGTCAACACCGGCCACTCCACCTCAGCCTGCAGGTATCCCAGCACCAAGCTGCTGGAAAAGTCGTCAGGGATGCCGGCAAAGACCCATGCTTGGACTAGCCCAGCGGGGTCCTGGGATCCCAGCCAGGGCAGCAATAGCCACAGGGCCAGCCAAAACAAGCCACTGAGCAGGATCCAGGCACTTTCCCAAAAACTGGGCCCTCTTTTCTCAGCAACCAGGCGCTGCAAGCGCAGGGCAGCAAAGTAGGCCCCAATGGGGTACAGCAGCGAGGTGTAGTGAACCAGCTTGGTTTGCACCAGCAGCGAAAACAGGGCCAGCACCACCCCAAAAGCCACCAACAGCAGAGATTCTGCCCGCCGAGTCAAATCCACCGAGCCCACGCTCCTGGGGATGGGCTGCAGGATCTCGGCCAAAGCCAAAGAACCCCAGGGAAAGCACCCCAGGGCAAAGGCCAACAGATGAAAATAAACCGGGCCGGGATGCCCATCTGAGCTGGTGAGGATGCGCCATTGGTAGCGCCCAAACTCTTCCACCCATTCTGGCCCCCGTTGCACCCCCTCCAACGCCAGCCAAGTGAGGGGAACAGCCACAGCTAGGCTGAGGAAAACCAGGCTCTCCCCCCATCGAAGGGGAGGATCCCGTTGCCAGAGCTTGTAGAGGATCCAGATAGCCAGGGGCAACACCAGCCCCACCGGCCCTTTGGCCAACACTGCCAAGCCCAGGGCCAGCGCCCCCACCGCTCTCCACCTGCGTCCAGAGTACCCGGCCCGCCAGGCCTCCTCGGCGGCCCAAAGGGATCCCAGCCCCACACCCATGCCCAGGTTGAGTAGCGGGTCGATGAGACCAGTTTTGTAAAAAAACAAGGGCAGGTAGCCTGTCAGCAGCAAGATCCCCCATAGGCAGCCGAACCCCATCCCGCCCAGACAGGATCCCCACCCCACCAGCAGCGCCACCGTGATCCCGCCAGCAAAAGCATTGGGCAAGCGCGCTGCCCCTTCGTTCATCCCTAAAACAGCCATGGACAGGGCCTGCAGCCAAAAAAAGAGAGGGGGCTTCTCGAAAAAAGGCTCCCCGTTGATGGCCAACGAGAGCGGATCCCCGCTGGCCAGCATCTGCCGCGCCAAGCTGGCGTAGATCAGCTCATCCCAGTCGAACAGGTAGGGGATCCCCTGACCTACCCACAGCCACAGGCCGGCCAAAAGCCCCATCCCCAGGGATCCCTTGAGGCGGCCCAGAAAGCTAGGCATGGAAAGCTTCTGAAGACACCACCCGGCCCACGCTCTGAGGCGAGCGCAGGAGGCGGAGCAACTGGGCTGCCAGAGCGGATCCCTCTGTCTCTACCGGAATCTCCACCCCACACCAACGGCTGGAGCTACCCTGCAGGGCAGCTATCCACTCCGGGGCAAGGGATCCCCGCGCCACCCCGATCAATTGCGGCAGAGGCTCCCGACGATACAGCCCAATCCAGCGCAAGCCCAGTTGAAAAGGCCCCGGTCGGAAACGGGGGTTCAAGCGACCATCCGCCTCAAACTTGCTCAACATCACCTGCAGAGAGCAGATCTGGCGAGTATTGAGCGCAGGAGCCGAAGGCACAAGGCGGGCGCGGAACGTGGCAACCATCTCCGCAAAGGGGATCTGAACGGTCTGCTCTTCTCCCGGCGCAGTGTCGAACGCATAGCCGTAGGCGGGGCTGTCCCAGCCGCCTTGATCCCGCAGTAAGACCTTATACCGCTGCCCATCCCCTCGCAGGCGCAGCTCCAGACCGGCAAACCCCGACAAGTCCAGCGGCGGCTGCCAATTGCGGGTGCGCGTGGAAACAAACCCCCCAAAGTTGGCCGTGGAAACCTGGCCTGCGAACAGCAGCTCCTCCTTTCCCCAGAGCAGTTGGCTTTGGCTCGCCCCGCCCATCACCACATCGTCCAAAATGCCCCAAAACCGATGCAAATCCGGGTTGGGCCGGCGAAAGTCGAACAGCATCCGCTCCGTTTGCCCACTGCTGCGCAATTGCTCCAGATAAGCCTTGGCCGTTGGTGGATCCTCCAAACCCAGGATCACCGTTGCCGTCGCCCAATCTGGTGTCTGGCTCACCTCCACGCCCTGCTGCCGCAGCGCCTCCGCCAACCTGTCAGGCAAACCTTCCCCCACTACCCCCACCTGGATAGGAGCCGACTCGGCAAGAGAAGGTGGTACACAATCATCCTCCACGGCCTGGAACCCATTCTGAACCCAACGCCACACCTCCGCCAAAGGCAGGGCCTCATAGTAGGTGAGTGTGTTCCAGAACCGCCCCAGATCCCAAGGCATGAGTCTACCTCATCTCTTCAGAGGTCTATCCCGGATCCCTAGCTTAGGGCAACGCTGAAGAACTCCACCGCTTCTGCCAACACATCTAAAAAGCGATCCACCTCCGCCAACGTGTTGTACAGGTAAACACTGGCTCGGGCAGTGGATTGTACTCCCAAATAGCGATGGAGGGGTTGAGTGCAGTGGTGCCCCGCTCGAACGGCAATGCCTTGCTCATCCAGCAAAGTAGACAGGTCATGGGGATGGACAGCCTCCACCGAAAAGCTAACCAGCCCTGCCCGTCGCGCCGGATCCTTGGGGCCATAAACCGTAATACCCGCTATGTGCTGGATCCCGTCCAACAGGTGGGTAATCAACCTTTGTTCATGGGCATGAACCCGCTCCAGACCGATCTGGCTCAAGTAATCTACGGCTGCCCCCAGCCCCACCGCCTGGGCAATCGCCGGCGTACCGGCTTCAAATTTGTGGGGGATATCCGCATAGGTGGCGTGATCCCAGTACACATCGGCGATCATCTCTCCCCCACCCAAAAAAGGGGGCATCGCTCGCAGCAGCTCCCGCCTGCCGTAGAGGACGCCAATCCCCGTCGGGCCACACATCTTGTGCCCCGAAAAGGCCAACCAATCGCAATCCAGCGCCTGGACATCCACAGGCATGTGGGGCACGCTCTGGCAGGCATCCAGCAAAACCTTGGCTCCGTAACGATGGGCCAGTTCAGTAATCTCCTGAACGGGGTTGATGGATCCCAGCATGTTGGAGACCTGGGTTACCGCCACCAAGCGGGTGCGGTCGCTGAGCAAAGACCGGTAGTGCTCCAGATCCAGCTCTCCCTCTGGCGTGATCTGGATGAACTTGAGGTGGGCTCCCGTCTTCTGGGCCACCCATTGCCACGGGATTAGGTTGCTGTGGTGCTCCATCACCGAGAGGACGATCTCATCCCCCCGCTCCAGATGGCTCAAGCCCCAACTGTAGGCCACCAGATTGATGGCTTCGCTGGCATTGCGGGTGTAGATGATCTCCTGAGGAGAAGGCGCGTTCACAAACCGAGCGATCTTTTCCCGCGCCCCCTCATAGGCATCTGTGGCTTCGTTGCTCAGCGTATGGACCCCACGATGCACGTTGGCGTTGCAGTGTCGATAGTAATGATCCATCGCCTGCATAACCGCCAGTGGCTTTTGAGAAGTGGCGGCATTGTCAAAGTAGATTAGCGGGTGGCCGTTGACCTGGCGCTGCAAAATCGGAAAATCTGACCGCACCTGGGCAGCCAGATCGAAAGAATGGTCAAGCTTGAGAGAAGAAAGGGGGGATACCGCCATGGTCTGCGCAAAAAGCCTGCTTCCCTCAGTATGACATCGCTTCCGGCCAGCCTTCGGCAAACCCATCCGCCCAATCCCTTCCAGCATCCAGGGATCCCTTCCTCCCTGACCTGAAAGCGAAGCTTGTCACAAAATGTAACTTTGTGTTAAGTTTGGTTACAGCAACCAATACGAGGTATTAGCAATGCAATCGTCTCCCAGAATCCCTTCTCGTCTGGACTCCGCTTCTGTTGCCCAGTACTACGACACCACCAACGACTGGATCCCAGGCTGGACAGAGCAAGCGGAGCGTTGGAATGGACGCTTGGCCATGTTGGGCTTGGTGATCAGCATTGCTACAGAAGCGGTGCTGGGCCACAGTGTTTTTGCCAGCACTCTCGCCCAGTGGCTAGGTCTGCAATAACCTGCAATAATTTGTCGAAGAACTTTTCGGTAGAGCCACATTGGACATCTCACAGACTTTCTCTTTGGCTTTGAGATGTTACAGCTCTACCCTTTTTGGGAGCTTTTTCACCCTTCAATCCCTATCTCGACAGTCCGATGATGCTTGACAATCCCTTCCTCCCCTACTTGACAATCCCTTCCTCCCCTACATTGCCGTCATGGTGGCCGGGCTGGTGGCCGCTGTTGTGATTGGCTCGATGGCTTTCTTCAACTCCAAGCGCCCTGCTGGCTGGGAAGGCGCCGGTCGCCCGCGGTACGTGCCGCAGTACGGTCAAGACGGCGATACCCCGCCGGAGTGGGAGATTGGCTGGACGGAGAAGGCCGAGCGATGGAACGGACGGCTGGCCATGCTGGGGTTTGCCATCAGTGTTGTGGTAGAGGCCATTGTGGGCCACAGTGTGTTTGCCTCTGCACTGGGGATCCACTGATCCAAGTTGAAAGCTGTCCGGCGCCCAGTCGTCTCGAGGAAATAAAGGCGGAAGCTATGGAAGCCTGCTTTTTCCTCATGCGTGCTCTTTGTCTTTGCCGTGCAGTACTACCTCGCTTATCTCCTGGAAAGGCTGTACCCAAAGATCGGTGCCTCCTCCATTCGGTTGGTGTCTAGCCATCTGTTGCCTGTCTAATATGATTCTCAAAGGTGAGACGTGCTGGAAGCTCAGAAAGGTTCATAGGGATACCCACAAGCTTGAGTGTCTTGAAAAATAGATGGAAGTTATCTACCTTGTCACAGCGGAAGTAACAATCAGAGCTCTTTGTTGACCTAGACCCTGAGATAAACTCCAGGCGGAATACGTAACCATCCTCACTATCAATGCACAGCTTAATCTCTTTGATAGCCTGGATCCTAAATAACAATCGCTCTGAAGAACCGAAATCCTTGACTCTAACGTACTCCCTACTTATGGCAACGCATCCAAATGAAACCTCTTGTCCACGCTCAATTGCTTCTCTCATGCCTTTCCAGCGCGTGGAGCAAATGTAGCTGGCTACATACCTCATCAAAGGCAAAGACGGGGAAGATATAGATACGACAGGATTTCCTTGGCAATTGATGTAGTAGCTGTAGTATGGGTAGCATTCTGATTTGACAAAACCGACACTCTTCTTACTGAAGTCCACGTTCACTGAGACAATTTCGTTATACCTATAGGCAAGTCTGTTCTGCTTTCCTAGGATGTCACGATAGATGTCATGATAAATGAAGCCATTGCTCAAAATAACAACCCTAGATTTATAGGGTTGATTTGAGTACCAATAGTACCAAAGAAGCATCGATAAACCACCCAACAATCCAGAAAAAGCCATAGCAATAGGAGGTATGCCACTGGCCAAAGTGCTAGGGATCCATGTCCCTAAGGCAGAAAGTATTGCCGATAGAACTGCGAAGATAGGAAGTCCAATAAGTAGCAATGTAGATAAAGATACCGACACAACACGCATCAGCAAAGTAAAAGGGCTCCATTTCTCGATTGGCGTTTCTTCTGTTGTTACGAGGTATCCCAGTGACTTATCCCGTACCAGCTTTGTCTCGGCCTCTAATAACATCACTTATCCCCCCTCACTTCTTGGATAAGCTCCATTGGCAATCTATGCCAAAGTAGTGTTTAGAGACAAACTCATAATCTATTCTGTTTCACCACTGGATAATCTTTTTCTGAACGGCTGTCATACACATGGCAACGCGAGCATTGATCTCATCCTCAGAGCCGAAAATATCCAACTTTTCTTTGAGCCTCTGGATACAGTTTTGTACGGTCTTCTTGCTGGTGTGAATGCGATCTGCGATGGCCTGATCGGTGAGGGCTTCTTTGCAGAGCAAGTTCAAGACCTCAATTTCTCGTTCTGTCAGCTTCGTAAGACCGCGCAACTCCCGCGGCATGCGCAATTCTCCATTGAGGGCACTTTTGGCCCCCTCCAAAAACACGGTGCGCCGTTCCATTTTGTTGACCGCGGCAAACCCACCCTGGTGTTTGCTGATCAGGCCCACCAATGGAGTGAGCAGCAGCGGCTCGCTGGAATAGGCCATCACATTCAAGGTGGGGTAGTTCTCAAAGATATGGCGCAGGAACTCTAGGCCAGGCTCGGCAGACTGCTCTCCGCTGGTTTGACCATAGAGCAGATCGGCTACAACCAAGTCTGGTTGTTCCCGCTGCAGGCGTAGGATGGCGTCCATGGGATTGGTGACCGTAATACATTGAGCATCTGCTGCAATGCGTTGCAGCCACTCACAGTTGTTTTGAGCCACCTCTGGATGATCTTCGACGATCAAAAACTTGAGCGGGGCAGTGGCGCTTTCAACCTCGGACATCAATCCACTCCTCTAGTCCAGCCTTGCAGTTTATCCTCTGCCGGGCGGGCTTGACTGAAAACTGAAATAGGTTCACCAGCAAAGCTCCCAGCAGGTTACCCTAGTGTAGCCTCAGGTAGGGGCTTAGAGGTGAGCCTGGGGGGGTGGGAAAGGACAGGTTAGGCTAGAGGGTGACGTCAACCGGATCTGAACTGTGGTACCCCTGCAAGATCGCAACCCAACCACCCGCACAGCCTATGTCACTTATGCCCTGGTGATCGTTAACATCTTAATTTTTCTGTACCAGCTAACCCTGTCGCCACAAGAGCTGGCAGCTTTTTTCCGAGAGTGGGCAGTGGTACCGATAGAGTTGACGGCCAGTTTTCGAGGGGAGCTCACCTCTTCGTCGCGTCCGGAATGGATAACCCTATTCACCTCACAATTTCTGCATGGGGGCTTTCTCCACATTGGCGGGAACATGCTCTTTTTGTGGGTTTTCGGCAACAACGTTGAGGATCGCTTGGGCCATGTGCGTTACCTCATCTTCTACCTGACTTGTGGAGCTTTGGCTGCATTAACGCAGTGGTTTTTCGATATGGGATCCCCCATTCCTTCACTGGGGGCAAGCGGCGCTATTGCTGGCGTATTGGGAGCCTATATTTTGCGTTTTCCACGGGCCGAGATTCTGACCCTGGTGCCCTTGGGTATTTTCATCACAACCCTCTACGTTCCGGCTTGGGTGTTCCTAGGCTTTTGGTTCATCCAGCAAGCTTTCTACGGCATTGCCAGCCTACAGACGCCTACCAATATCGGTATGCAGGGTGGGGGAATTGCTTACTGGGCCCATGCGGGCGGTTTTGTGTTTGGGGCCATTTTGGGGCCGCTGATGGGGTTGTTTTCCGGCAAAAGCCCTTATGACCGCCAAATGACTTGGCAACAACGTGACAGGGATCTGTTTTGATTTGATCAGCTTTGATACTTTCTCAGTCTATTGTTAATCGGATAGCAGCGTGATGGGAGAAAGCCATGGTCAGTCTATCTGCCAAGCCTCTAACTCTGGAAGACTTTCTACAACAGCCGGAAACTCAGCCCGCCAGCGAGTTCATCAAAGGAGAAATTATCCAGAAGCCCACGCCACAGGGAAAACATAGCCGTCTCCAACTAAAACTGGGTAGCTTCATTAACGAGATGTTGGAGCCTTCTCAACTGGGAATGGCATTTCCAGAGCTGCGCTGCACCTTCGCCGGATACGCGATTGTGCCCGATATTTCTGTGATCCCCTGGGATCGGATCCCTGTAGATGAAGATGGCACCATTCAAAATCTCATCCCCTTTTGCCCTGATTGGATGATCGAGATTCTCTCTCCTGATCAAAATCCAATGAAGCTGGTCAAAAAAATCTTGATCGGCCTGGATCACGGCTGCCAAATGGGGTGGATCGTGGCTCCCGAAGAAAGGGTTGTTTTCGCCTACCCTGCCGGGCAGCAGCCGACGGTGCATGAGGATCCTCAAGAGGTGATCCCCACTCCTGCGTTTGCCCAAGGGATCCAACTGACAATCGCAACTTTGTTCGGCTGGATGCAAGTTCAAGCTGGCGAGAGCCACAAGTCCAATGCGGGATAGAAAAAGAGTGGATCTCCTTCCATCCCTCAATTCTCAATTCAAATTCAACATTCAGTTGTTGTAGAGGGCAGGAGCTTGGGCAACCGTCTCACCAGTTTGAGGCAGCTCCTGCCGCAGCAGCGCCACCAAAGCGTTAGTGGATTGGTCGTAGAGGCTGGTCACCAGCTTGGGATAGAGGCCAATGCCGATGATGGGGATCAACAGGCAGGCGATGATGAACACCTCGCGTGGCTCAGCATCTACCAATTCTTCGTGTTCGGTGAGCTCTTTGTTCTCTGGGCCAAAGAAAATCTGCCGCAACATCGACAGCAGGTAGATGGGGGTCAGGATCACCCCAACTGCTGCCAGGAAAACCACCACCAACCGGAAGGGGAGAGAGTAGGCATCGGTGGTGGCCATGCCGATAAACACCATGATCTCGGCCACAAAGCCGCTCATGCCGGGTAGGGCTAGCGAAGCCAGGGAGCAGGCGGTGAACATGGAGAAGATCTTGGGCATCTTCAGGCCAACGCCGCCCATTTCCTCCAGCTCCAGCGTATGGGTGCGGTCGTAGGTGGCCCCCACCAAAAAGAACAGGCTGGCCCCGATAAGTCCGTGAGAGATCATCTGCAGCATGGCGCCGCTCATGCCGATTTCGGTCAGGGATCCGATACCGATGAGCACGAAGCCCATGTGGCTGATGGAAGAGTAGGCGATCTTCCGTTTCAGGTTGCGCTGGGCAAAAGAGGTGAGGGCGGCAAAGATGATGTTCACCACCCCCAACACGATCAGCACTGGCGCAAAGTAAAGATGAGCATCCGGCAGCATGCCCGCATTCATGCGCATCAGGGCATAGCCCCCCATCTTGAGCAGGATCCCGGCCAGCAACATGTGCACCGGCGCAGTGGCCTCGCCGTGGGCATCGGGCAGCCAAGTGTGCAAGGGGAAAATGGGCAGCTTCACCCCATAGGCAATGAGGAAGGCCCCATACATCAGCAGTTGGAAGGTGAGTGGATAGGTCTTGTGGGCCAGATCCGTCATGTCAAAGCTGATGGGATCCCCGTAGAAGGCCATGGCCAGACCTGCCACCAGGATAAACAGGGAGCTGAGAGCCGTGTAGAGGATGAACTTGGTGGCCGCATACAGGCGGTTAGGTCCCCCCCAGATGGAGAGGAGCAAATACACCGGGATCAGCTCCAGCTCCCACATCAGGAAAAACAGCAGCATGTCCTGCACGGCGAACACCCCAATCTGGCCGCCGTACATAGCCAACATGAGAAAGTAAAACAAGCGCGGCTTAAGGGTAACCGGCCAAGCGGCCAAGATGGCTAGGGTAGTGATAAACGCCGTGAGCAGGATCAGGGGCATGGAGAGGCCATCAGCCCCCACCGACCAACTCAAGCCCACTTGGGGTACCCAGGTGTAGCGCTCCAGCAGTTGCAAACCTGTCTGGCCGGGATCGTAGCCAACATAGAAGCCGGCCAGCAGAATCAGCAGATCCGTGACTGCGATGAACAAAGCAAACCAGCGGATCCGCTCGGCCAACTTTTGTGCGTAGGCGCGGGTACTGGGATCCCCAGCCGGTGCTGGGATCAGGGGAATAAATAGGGCGGCCAACACAGGGTAAGCGATGACCGTGGTCAGCCAAGGAAACTCGTGCAAGCTGGGCAGCGCCATGGATGTAACCTCGCTTGTGCCATACCATCAGGGGGATCCCTGCCGGCTGCAATCCGACAGCCCTTTACCAGAATCGCCCTTGAGTATCTATGCTTAGCAAATCTACAGGATTATCTTAAGGCTCCCTCTCCCTTTGCGTTGGGATCCCTGGGATGGAGCAGATGCATGGGTGGATGTTGTACCCGAAAATCAAAATATAGTCTTCCACTGTTCTCACAAGGTAACCGATCTCATCATGCCTCAGCCCAAACTGATCATCCACGGCGGAGCCGGCAGCGCCCTGGAAGGGGAAAGCAGCCTGGAAAAAGTGAGGGGATCCCTGCAGCAGGTGGTGGAGAGCACCTACGAGCTGCTGTTGGCTGGGCAGAGTGCCGAGGCGGCAGTGATGCATGCCTGCCAGTTGCTGGAGGATGATCCGCTCTACAATGCCGGGACGGGGTCGGTCTTGCAATCGGATGGGCAAATCCGCATGAGCGCCGCTCTCATGAACGGGGCCACCCAGTCTTTTAGCGGGGTGATCAACGTCAGCCGAGTTCAGCATCCCATCCTCATGGCCCAGGCTCTGCAATCAAGCCCGGATCGCGTGGTGGCCGAACAAGGGGCAGCAGAGCTGGCGCGGGAGCTGCAGTTGCCGGTCTATGACCCGGCCACTCTCAAGCGGGTTCAAGAGTGGGTGCAGTTGCGTCAAACCCATCCCCCGACCAGGGTTCTCACCGCTCTGGCCATGGGCACGGTGGGGGCGGTGGCCCTGGATCAACAGGGGCAAATCTGTGCCGGCACCTCCACCGGCGGGCGGGGGTTTGAACGGGTGGGGCGAGTAAGCGATTCGGCCACTCCAGCGGGAACCTATGCCAGTGCGGCGGCGGGGGTCAGTTGTACTGGTGTCGGGGAAGATATTTTGGATGAGAGCTTGGCGGCGCGGATTGTGATTCGAGTGGAAGATGGCCTCAGCCTGAAGGCTGCCATGGCCAAGTCTTTTCAAGAGGCCCGCCAACGTCGCCGCTCCTTTGGGGCCATTGCTCTATCGCGCTCGGGCGAGATTGCTTGGGATACCACCACCGACCTACTGCTGGCCGCCTATCACGATGGGCAGGGGATCGGCTTGACGATCTAAACTTCTAGCCGGGCTTGCGGGATTAGACCTGGACAAGCCTGAGGCGGTTGGATAAGAGTAGGATAAGAGTAGAAATAGTACTTAAACAAACCAAGTCTGCCCCCTGGCGGGCCACTGTAGAGCGTTTATGGCACTTCACGCGGAGTTGCACCGTCATTTGGGCGGTTCGGTTGTCCCCCGAATTCTGTGGCGCTATTTTCACCGCCAGGGATCCCCTTTGGCAGAGCGCTTTCCCACCTATGCCGAGTTTGAGGAGTTCTACACCCGCCCGCGCAACACCCTCGAGGATTACCTGGAGCTGCACACGCTGGTGGAACAGGTGCAAACCCTGGAAACCCTGCCCTATTTTATCTACCGCCTGCTGCGGGGAGCCTACGTCTTTGAGGATCTGGCCTACCTGGAGATTCGCTACACTCCCTACCTACGCACGGATCCCAGCCTGGATGAGGCGGAGCGCCTCAAGCAGATGCGCCAGGTAATCGAGACGGTGGGGCAGGCCAGCCAGCAGCGGGAGTATCCCATCGTCACCACCCAGATCGTCTGTTTGCATTCACGCCTGCCCAGCCACATCAACCGGGCCATGGTGGAAGCTGCCGCTGAGTCGGAGTATGTGTGTGCCATCGACCTGGCCGGGGGAGACAAGCCCTACGGCGAACGGATGGACGAGTGGATTGAGCTGTTCAAGTATGCGCTGGCCCGCGGCCTGAAAACCACTGCCCACCTGTACGAAACTTTGGATGGCTGCTACCCACAGTTGCTGCCCTATGTCTCGCGGATCGGCCACGGCATTCAGATCCCCCTCCACTATCCAGAATTGCTGCCGGAGCTGGCACGGCGAGGCCAATGCCTGGAAGTTTGTCCCACCACCTATCTAAAAACGGGAACTCTGCCCAGTTTGGAGCCCCTCAAGATTGTCTTTGACCGCTGCTTTGACGCGGGGGTGGATATTGCCATCTGCACCGACAACGCCGGCTTGCACAATGTACGCCTGCCGTTTGAGTACGAAAACCTGCTAACCCACGACATTATCGATTTCGAGCAGCTCAAACACTGCCAGGAAGCAGCCTTTCGTCACGCTTTTGCCTGGCCCTACAAGGGGCGTCCGGCCTCATTGTTGTCGGAGTTACAGCAGGGGGTATCTGCTTCTTTGGTGGCTCTCTGACCGCCTCAGCGGGATGGAGTCCTTGTTTTTCATCCCGACTTCTCGAAAACAGGGAAGGGATCCGTAACAGAGACAGGGGCAGCTTTCGCAAGGGAAATGACCGCTTGGATCCCTTGTGCAGAGCGATGTTGAGCGGCATCTGAGGGTGGATAGAGCCCGACAGAATCCAATGCTGAGTCTACTGAGCCAAACATGAAGGTTTATATCAGCGCCGATATTGAAGGGATCGCCGGCATCAGCCATTGGGATGAGGCCACCATCGGCCAGCCGGGTTACGAGGCATTCCGAGAGCAGATGACCCGAGCAGTGATCGCGGCTTGTGAGGGATCCCTGGCTGCCGGAGCCACGCAGATCACAGTCAAAGATGCCCATGACTCCGGGCGGAACCTCATCCCCGAACGGTTGCCGGAGCCGGTGCAACTCATCCGCGGCTGGAGCGGCCACCCCTACTGTATGGTGCAAGAGTTGGATCGCAGTTACGATGCCCTGCTCCTAATCGGCTATCATGCCCGCGCCGGATCTGCTGCCAACCCCCTCGCCCACACCTACACCACCGAAGTTAGCCAAATCCGGCTGAACGGCCAGGCCATCGCCGAGTTTCACCTGGTCAGCCTCACGGCTGCCTATGAGGGAGTCCCAGTTGTGTTTGTAGCCGGAGATGCGGAGGTGTGTGCCGCAGCGAAAGCTTATGACGCCCACATCGAGACGGTGGTCACCCACAAAGGGATAGGCCAGTCGGTCATTACGCCACATCCGCAGCAGGTTCTACAGGCCATCCGCCAAGGTGTAGAGGGATCCCTGAGGCGGCTGTCGGCCTACCGTCCTCGCCCACTGCCGGATCACTTTCAATTGGAAGTGGACTACAAGGATCCCGCTCGGGCCTACCGCAAGTCTTTTTATCCCGGCTGCCGGTGGATTGCCGATTCCACGGTTCGGCTGGAAGTTTCCGAGTGGTTTGAGGTGTTGCGGGCTTTGGAGTTTATCGTGCTCACCTAGCCAGGGATCCAAGCGGCATCTGGATGAGGCGAGCAGCAGCTTCCCTGAGGCTGGTCTCGGAAAGGTCAGACAGCTCAATCCGGGCCCGAAGGCGATTGAAGTTTTGCTGCAGCCCGTGTCGATAGGTGGGGTCGTAGTGCTGCTCCAGCAACTCCTGCACAAACTGCGGCCACTCTTGGGCGTCGATCAGCTCAAACCAACGCTGCAAGCGGCCCTGGCCAAGACGGGACTTCAGAGGCAGCAATTTCCCCTTTAGCGCTTGGGGGTGAGCAATCCAGTGGGGATAGTGGGCGATCAGCCCCTTCACCCGCTCCTCTAGAGGCAACTGCACTTCGACACAGTCGGCTTGGGTAAGGGCTTGCCAAAGGGCAGGCGGCAGATGGAGCTGGCCCACTTTGGCACTCTCAGCCTCCACCCAGACTGGCTTGGCGGGATCCCACCGGAGAAAAACCTGCACCAGTTGACTTTCAAAGCTCTTCTGACTGGGCTGTGGCACCCCCCACTCGGCCCCCAGGAGAGATCCCCGGTGACAGGCCAGCTTTTCCAGATCGAGAACTTGGGATCCCTGTTGGCGCAGATGGTGAAGCAACTGGGTTTTGCCGCTCCCTGTTGGCCCGCAGAGCACTCGGTAGGTAAATTCCTGGGGCAAGATCTGCAGCTGTCGGCGCACCCAGGCCCGGTAGGTTTTGTAGCCACCTTGCAAAACCGTAACCTGCCAGCCCACCTGGGACAACACCAATGCCAAGCTGGCAGAGCGCTGCCCTCCCCGCCAGCAGTAGATTAGGGGCCGGTAATCGCGATCTTTATCGGCAAAATGGGTTTGCAAGTGGCGACTGATGTTCTGGGCCACCAAGCTTGCCCCTCGTTTGCGGGCTGTAAAGGGATCCACCTGCTTGTAGAGCGTGCCCACCTCCGCCCGTTCTGTATCGTAGAGTACAGGCAAGTTGATGGCTCCCGGCCAATGATCCTCTGCGAACTCTGCCGGAGAGCGCACATCGATAATTTCGCTGTAGGTGTGCAGCCAGGGCTCTGCAGTGAAGTGAATCGGAGGAGACACAAACCTGTGGATGGAAATGGCAAGCTAGCGCAATCTTGAACAGTTTCTAGCTTAGCCAACGCTGCTGCTCAAGGAAGCCCAGGGCTAACCCTAGCCTATCCCCTCGCAGGTGGACTTCTCGCTTTTCCAGAAGTTTAGGCAAGGTCTCTGGAACATGCAGGATGCCATTTGCCGCTCTCAAAAAAGTTATAGAGGTTTTCAGGCTCTCCAGGTGCCACCTCAGATAGAAAGGTGAGCTCGGACTTTTTCTTCGTCCATTTGGTCAGTCGGCCCCTCCATGATAAGGGATCCATTTTCCATAAGATAAAAGTAATCGGCTAGGCTTTGGGCAAACTCAAAATACTGCTCCACCAGCAACACCGAAACGCCCCGCTCCTTTTGAATGCGGCTGATGGCTTCTTCGATCTCGATAATGATAGAGGGCTGGATCCCTTCTGTGGGCTCATCCAGGAGCAAAAGTTTGGGCTCCGCCACCAAAGCTCTGGCGATGGCCAGTTGCTGCTGCTGCCCACCGCTCAAATCCCCACCCAGCCGTTTAAGAAAAGAACGCAGAATTGGGAATAGGTCATAGACAAACTCAGGTATGATCCGTTCTCTGTCCGGTGCCGCTTCTAGCCCCACCAGCAGGTTTTCCTCAACCGTTAGGCGGGGAAATATCTCTCGACCTTGGGGTACATAGCCAATACCGGCGCGGGCTCGCCAATTGGGAGGGTAATGGTTGATAGGACGGCCCTCAAAAGCAATTTTGCCTGTGCAGTCTTTCAGAAGTCCCATCAGGGCTTTAAGTGTGGTGGTTTTGCCCATACCATTGCGGCCCAGAAGGCAAACCGCTTGGCCGGGAAAGATCTTAAAAGAGAGATCCTTCACAATTAAACTCTGACCATAGTAAACCCTCAAGTTGGAGACCTCCAGGAGAGGCCCGGATCCATCTCGGGATAAGTTTTGTGTTGCGGTCGCGTTTTCCGTATTCATGGGCCTGCGCATGAGTCGATTAGATACAGAGCTATAGCCTTTTTGCTTAGTTTTTCCCCTTGTGGGATCCGAGATAGACCTCAATCACTCGCGGGTCGTTTTTCACATCCTCAAAGGTACCTTCGCACAGCACCGAGCCTTGGTGTAAAACGGTAACCTTGCGGGCAATTTGTCGGACAAACACCATGTCATGTTCGATCACCAAAATGGTGTGGCTTTGGGCTAAGGATTGAATTAACTCTCCTGTAGCTTCTGTTTCTTTGTCCGTCATCCCGGCCACGCATTCATCCAGCAGCAGCAAATCCGGATCTTGAGCGATCACCATGCCAATCTCCAGCCATTGCTTTTCTCCGTGGGAAAGCAGCCCTGCCGGAACCCGATCCTTACGGCTGAGGCCAATGGTTTCCAAAAGAGCATCCGTTTCTTGTCGCAGATGCTTTTTGCCAAGTAGGGTGGAAAAAACCCTTTTGTCAGGGTTGAGGGATAGCTCCAGGTTTTCTCGCACGCTCAAGTTTTGATAGACCCGCGGCGTCTGAAACTTGCGCCCAACACCCAAAATCGAGATCTCATGTTCCTTGAGCTTGGTCAGATCTTTTCCTTTAAACAGCACCCGGCCTCGAGTAGGCTTAACCTTGCCCGTCAGCACATCGAGAAATGTAGTCTTACCCGCCCCATTGGGACCGATGACCACCCGCAGCTCCCCTTCCTCCAGAGAGAAGTTCAACCCATCTAAAGCCTTAAAGCCATCAAAGCTGACGGTGAGATCCTGAGTTTGTAAAATTTGTCGGGTAGCGGTGGGAGCTGCAGTGAGCATAGGGATCACATCCAAGAACGGAAAGGCCAAAGGTCAAACCGGATTCTCAACCCATCAAATAAACCCATCAAATAGGAGAGGAAACTTGGCATCGCTGGCTCACCCATGGGATCCTCTTACCTTAAACTTATATCTTGCACATAACTGACATCCTCAAGAGAAAGCCAGATTTAGGCTGGAGAAGTATTTGCCAAACGCCTGCGCCAAAGCTGAACGGTGACCCAAAGCTGCCTGCCTTGGGTGCGCACCCAACCCACCAGTCCATCCGGCAGCACCAGCACCACCAACAGGAACAATCCCCCCTGGAAAAACAGCCAAATCTCCGGAAAATTTTCGCTCAGCAAGCTCTTGGCAAAGTTGACCAACAGAGCCCCCAGCACTGCCCCCACCAAACTGGCCCGACCGCCCACCGCCACCCAGATCACCATTTCAATGGAAAAGGGAACGGCCATCGCATTGGGAGAGATGATCCCGGTTTGCAAGGTAAACAAAGCTCCGGCAATGCCTGCCAGGGCAGCAGACACGGCAAACACCAGCACTTTAAAGCCGGTGGGATCGTAGCCGGAAAAACGAACCCGTGGCTCGTCATCTCGAATGGCTACCAGGATCCGACCGAATAAGCCGCTGGTGAGCCAACGACAGAGAAGGTAAGCCAAAACCACCGCCAGAACTGTAGTGACATAGACAGCAAAGCGCATTTCGGACGAGTTGACATCTAGGCCAAACAAAGTCTGGAAGTTGGTCAGGCCGTTAGTGCCGTTGATTAAGCGCTGTTGGCCGTTGAAGAAGTTAAAGAAAATGATCGTGGTGGCCTGAGTTAAAATGGAAAAATAAACCCCTCGGATGCGATTTCTCACCACCAAATACCCCAGTGCTGCCGCCACCAAAGCCGGGATCAAGACCACAGCAACAGCCGTAAACGGAAACGAATAAAAGGGATACCAAAACCAGGGCAATTCCGTTACCCCGTAGAGGCTGAAAAACTCCGGTATCTGACCTTCCGGCAATTGCAATTTCAGGTGCATCCCCAGAGCGTAGCCCCCCAAGGCGAAGAACACCCCATGTCCCAGACTGAGCATGCCGGTATAGCCCCAGATGAGGTCGATTCCCAAAGCTACAATGCTGAGGGCCAGAAACCGCCCCAACAAGTTGAGCCGAAAGCCAGACAGCACAGTTGGGGCCACAAAGATCAAGGCCAGCACCAAAACGATGAGGATCCCGGCCTCCCACAGAAGCTTGCGAGAAGAATTGGGATCCCCACCCGCGGCGGGAGCAGCCACTTCATGATCAGCACGGGGGGAATGAACCAGTTTCATGGGCTTTGTGAGGGAGTAGAAGATGGAGAGTCTGGTCCTAGAGTTTTCGCCAAGCGAGATCATTCCCTAGGCATCCACCATACGACCTTTTTCGGGGAAAAGGCCCCGAGGTCGCACCTGCAAAAAGGCCACGATCAAAGCAAAGACCATCACCTTGGCCATGCTCGTGGTGGCAAAAAAGTTGAGGGTATCGGTCAGGATGGGCACGTTGGGAAAAATCAAAGCCAGCGTCCCGGAACCGATGACAAAGTTGGCAATCCCGATCCCAAGCGCTGCCACAATGCTGCCCAAAAGCTTACCGACACCCCCCACGACGACCACCATAAAGGTATCCACGATGTAGTTTTGGCCGGTGTTCGGCCCCACGGATCCCAGCAGGCTGACCGCCACGCCGGCTACTCCCGCCAGACCCGAACCGATGGCAAAGGTAAGGGCATCCACCTTTTGCGTAGGGATCCCTACACAGGCACTCATGGCCCGATTCTGGGTAACCGCCCGGATGCGCAGCCCCCAGCGGGTGCGCTGCAAGAAGAAGTACAGCCCTAGGATGCAGAAGACAGTGAGGGCGATGATAAACAGGCGGGTATTGGGCAAAAACAGGCTGCCCACCGGGATCCCACCCCCCAGCAAACGGGGAGCGGTCACATCTTTGTTCTGGGCTCCAAACCAGGGTTGAGTGACTGCTAAAGCATAGGTTTGCGCCAGCACCCGCCCCCC
>NZ_JANSHV010000004.1:0-12196 GCF_047461775.1 Synechococcus sp. R6-5 | reverse complement strand
GCGGGGCTCCTGCGATTTCTAGCTGACTTTAAACTTTCTGACTCTTTCCTCTTGTTTGAGCAATCCGGCTAGGATGTCTCAGAATGGGGGTGGTTATCCCCGTTATTGCAGTTTGATTGCGCATCCCACCATGAGCGAAAAGATCCCTCAAGATCCCTCCTTGCCGGAAGTGGCGGCTGAGATGGCCTTTGCTGCAGAGCCCAGTTTAGAGGAGGTAGGAGCTACTGCGGAAGAAACCACCCCAGACTCGGATCCCGGCAAGGGATCCCCTGGCACCGGCGGGTCGAATGCGCAGCGTGTCCGTCAACTGCTGGGCATGAAAGGAGCAGAGGTGGAGTCTCGCTCCATTTGGCAGTTGCACTTGCAACTGATGAAGCCTGTCACCTGGATCCCTTTGGTGTGGGGTCTGATTCCGGGGGCGGCATCTTCCGGTCACTTCACCTGGACTTGGGAGAATGTGGCTCTCATTTTGGTGGGCATGATTCTGGCGGGCCCCCTGATGACGGGCTATACCCAAACGGTGAACGAATACTACGACCGCGAGATCGACGCCATCAACGAGCCCTACCGCCCGATCCCTTCGGGGGCCATCTCTCTGCAGCGGGTGGTTATCCAGATCTGGGTGCTGCTGATCTTGGGGTTGGGCTTGGCCTACGCTCTGGACTGGTACACGGGCCATGACTTCCCGGTGATCACCTGCATTGCGCTGGCAGGAGCCCTGATTGCCTACATCTACTCGGCGCCGCCCCTGAAGCTCAAGCGCAACGGCTGGCTGGGCAACTACGCCCTGGGCGCCAGCTACATCGCCCTGCCCTGGTGGACAGGTCACGCCTTGTTTGGCGAGCTGAACTGGACGGTCTGCATCCTGACGCTGATCTACAGCTTGGCCGGGCTGGGGATTGCTGTGGTCAACGATTTCAAAAGCATCGAGGGGGATAGGCAGTTTGGCTTGGCCTCTTTGCCGGTGATGTTTGGGGCGATGGGGGCCGCTTGGATCTCGGTGCTGATGATCGACCTGTTCCAGTTCGGCATGGCCTCGTTTTTGCTGGGGGCGGGCCTAAAACTTTACGCGGCCCTTTTGGTGCTGCTGATCATCCCGCAAATAACCTTCCAAGATATGTACCTGCTGCGGGATCCTTTGAACAACGATGTGAAATACCAAGCCAGCGCGCAGCCCTTTTTGGTGTTGGGCATGTTGGTGGTCGGGCTGGCGTTGGGCCGCTCGGGGCTGTGGTAGTCGAGCCGACGGCAAAGTGCCCATCTTGGCAACAGAGGTGACGGCTTCCGCCCTGGGTTCGGCCCGACATCTGGGCCAAGATCAAGTCAAGATCAAGTTAAGTTGAGCCAGGGATCCATCCCCTGCAAGGATCGTTGGCGGATCCCTGGAAGCTGTTATGGCCCTGGGCCAAAGGAGATATCCAATGAAGCTGTTGTTTCCCCTCCAACTCGGCCTAAGCCTGGCTTTGCTCTTGGGGCCGCTGGCCGTCTCTCCCGCCCAAGCGCAGCGGATCGTCATCGACGGGCGGGGGATCGTGGTAGAACCCAGCACAGGTGGCTCGGTGATCCTCAATCCCGACCAGCCGGTCTTTTCTCCAATCTTGCCCTCTGCAGTTCCTTTTTCCATCGATGGAGAAGGCAAGATCGTCTCTGCCCCTGGCTACCGCTGCAGTGCGGCTACTGCTGCCGACAACTCCCCCATCATCTGTCGCTCCCAGTTCAACCGCAACGACGTGGTGGTGTATGAGCGGGACGGCCAATCCAACACCTTCCTTGTGAACATCGACAACACGGTGACCCGGCCCTCCGGCAGTGGGCTGCGGATTGTGCCCAACCCTGAACCGGCGACTCCCTCGGGTAGCGGCCTGCGCATCATCCTAGACTGAGGGCAGGGATCCCTTCACCTCTTGTCCAGTTGCAACCGCAGCATTTGCTCTGCATCATAGAGAGGTTTGGCGAAGAAATAGCCCTGGCCATACTCGCAGTTCAACAGCCTCATTGGTGCAGTTGCTGTAGGGTTTCGATCCCCTCGGCAGTGACATCCATTCCCAGGCTGCGGGCCAAGGTGATGATCAGGCAATGGTCTCGGCATTTTCTTCATTCGGCCCCAAGCGCGAGATGAAGGAGCGATCGATTTTCAGGCTATTGATGGGGTAATCGTGCAGGCGGCTGAGAGAGGAGTAGCCTGGGCCGAAGATCAAAACCCCCGCAATTGCGCCAGTTGCTCTGCCGCTAGAAACCGTAGCCTATTTTGCGGTCTAAGGAGATCTTTCGGTGCTGGGGTGGTATTGTTGCCGTCTTTCTTCCAATTCCATCAGGATCTGCTGATGACGCTGCCGGGTGATTGGGTAGAACCACACCAGCAGGATCCCGCCGATCAGGGCCACCGCCGGTAAGGGGCCGATGGCAATGCGGATGGCCAACAAAGCCGATTCCGGCTGGATGGGCAGGGCCTCTCCGGCCACCGAAGGCACAAAGCCGGCCCAATCCAGAGCTTGCCCCACGAAAAACAGTCCCAGCGCCAGGCCCACCTTTTGTAAGAAGACCATAAAAGCGTAGAAGATCCCCTCCCGCCGCTCCCCGGTTTGTAGTTCATCCAGATCGATCACATCCGGCAACATGGACCAAGGGCCGAGATAGGCCGTAGCAGAAACCCCAATGCCGGCCAACAGAGCCAGCCTAATCATGATCCCTTGCTGGCCGGGCTGGAGGAAAAACAGGCCCGCCTGCGAGATCAGCCAAAACCCCGCCCCGATAAGGTACATGGTGCGCTTGCCCAGATGGGTGCTCAGTTGGGTCCAGCCAAACAGCGTCAGCACTGCGATCCCCTGTACCGCCAGTACCACCAAGGAAATCCACACCTCCGGCAGGCCCATCCAGAAGACGATGAAGTAGGGGATGATCGTGGCCGTGAACTGAAACGCCAGCCAAGAACACAGGTAGATGCCGCTGACAAACAGGTAGGGGCGGTTGCTGAAGGCCACCCGCAGTTGTTGAACCAGGGGCATGGGATCCCGTTGGAATTGATACCGTTCTCGCACCCCCCAAAAACAGATCAGCAAGGGCACAGCCGAGATCACTCCAAAACAGGCTCCGGCCAGCAGATGGCCGGCAGCCCGATCCGGCAGCAGGTTGACCAAAAGCGGAAAGGTAACCACCGCAACCATGCTGCCCCCTACAGAGAAGGCAAAGCGGAATTGGTTGAGCTGGGTGCGCTCGTCGTAATCCTGGGTCAGCTCCGCTGTCAGGGAGGCGTAGGGAATATTGGCCGCAGAGTAGAAGGTATTGAACAAGAGCGACACCGCCAGGTAGTAGGCAAACAGGGGGCCAATCCGACCGGGAAAAGGGATCCACCACTGGGCCAGGAACGTGAGGCCAAAGGGGAGGGCTGCAAACAGCAGCCAGGGGCGGCGACGGCCCCAACGGGTGCGGGTGCGGTCGCTGAGAATGCCGATGATGGGATCGTTGATGGCATCCCAAAAGCGAGTGATGGCGTAGATGCTGCCGGCTAGGCCTGCCGACATGCCAACGGTATTGGTGAGAAAGGGCAGCAGGAAAAAGATGAGGATGTTGGCCGTCATGCCTGTGCCCAGATCCCCCACCCCATAGGCCAGCTTCGTCCACAAACTGAGTCGCTGTCTGGTCATCATGTCCCCCTGGAATGCCAGGATTCCAGTGTAGGGGGTAGGTGGAGATTTCTTTTTTGGGGATCCCTGGAAAAGCTGATCAAAATTCAGGGTCTTCTCCCAGTTCCCGTAGCCGCTGGGCCAGTCGTTCGGCTCGGGAGCGTTCCAATTCTGCCCGCTGCCGTTCCAATTCAGCCCGTTGCCGTTCCAATTCAGCCCGCTGCCGTTCTAGTTCAGCTCCCGTAGGCAACAATTGCCCTGCCCTATCATACCAGCGCACCCAAAAGCGTTCTCGCCCCTCGTAGGATCCCCACCACCGACCGATACTCAAGTCCAAATCGGGCAACAGAATGGGGGGATGTTCTCCAGCGCCTGAGCCGGGGAGCAGCTCATAGTGTCCGCCCTGGAGTTGATAAACATTCAGCTCATCGGTCTCTAGCTCGAAGGTGACGTAGTAGGGGATCCGCAGCCGCCTTTCGTAGAGCTGGAATTTGGCTTGTCCGGGTTTTTCTTCCCCCTGGTCGTTGCAGATGATCTCCAAGATGAGAATAGGCAAGATATTCCCTTCATCCCAAACCACATAACTTTTGCGGGCAGTGCCATCCCGCCAACGGGGAACCCCCAGCACCAGAAACAAATCTGGAACAATGACCTGCCGGGGTAGGGCGTAGTAAAGGCCCATATTGCAAGCCACAAAAAAGTCTTGCCGATCTGACCAGTGCAGCAGCAGCGGTTCCCGGAGGAGGGGGTATTGGCGGCCTTGATCCTCGTTGTCCAAGGGGGTGTCGTCTGTATCGGGCAAGTCGTGCTGGGTGGGCCAGCGATAGGGGGTAATGGTCATGGCCGGGCAGGAGCAGTATGCCTCCACTGTAGCGAATGGGTTAGGACTGCATTTGGCTCATGGCTTCTAGATCCAGCACTTCCGCCACCTGCTCTGGGGTCATGAGGTTGCGCTCCAAAACAATCTGTCGAATGGGCTGGCCGGTTTCCAGAGAAGCCTTGGCCACCTCTGCCGCTTGTAAGTAGCCGATGTAGGGGTTGAGAGCAGTCACCAAAGCCAGCGTCCCTTCCGCGTAGCCGCGGCATCGCTGCGGTTGGGGGGTGATGCCTTGAATGCAGCGCTCGGTGAAGACCCGCAGGCTGTTGTTTAGGATCTGTAGGCTGTGCAGGAGGTCATAAGCAATGAGGGGCATCATCACGTTCAGCTCAAATTGCCCCGCCTGAGCACAGAGGGTGATGGCGGTATCCAGCCCGATCACCTGAAAGCAGACCATGTTCAGCATCTCGGCCATTACCGGGTTATACTTTCCGGGCATGATGGAAGAGCCGGGCTGAACCGGGGGGAGTTGGATCTCCTTGAGGCCGGTCTTGGGGCCGGAATCCATCAGCCGCAGGTCGTTGGCCAACTTGATGCCATCTTGGGCCAAGTTGCGCAGGGATCCCGACAGATGCACAAAGGGGGCCATGCTCTGCATCGCCGCCATCAGGTGGGGGGCAGGGGTCAGGGGTAGCTGAGTATATTCCGCCAGCCGTTGCACCACCCGCTGCCGATACTGGGGATGGGTGTTGAGGCCGGTGCCGACAGCGCTTCCCCCCAACCCCAAGCTGCACAGGGCCTGGCTGGCCTCCTCGATCCACCGACGGTGTTGGGCAAAGATGGCCGCGTAGGCGCCAAAGCTGTCCCCCAGCCGCACCGGCACCGCATCCTGCAAATGGGTGCGACCGGCCTTGAGGATCCCGTGAAAGTCTTTTGCCTTCTGCTCGAGGGCTGCCACCAAATTGTCTAGAGTGCCCAGCAGATCCCGCCGCACCCGCAGCAGGGCAGCCAGGCGAATGGCGGTAGGAATGACATCGTTGGTGGATTGGCCGTAGTTGACGTGATCGTTGGGGCTGACCCGCTGGTAGCAGCCTTTGGGCTCCCCCAGGATCTCCAAGGCGCGGTTGGCCAACACTTCGTTGACATTCATGTGGTGAGAGGTGCCTGCCCCTGCTTGGTAGATATCCACCACAAATTGATCCCGCAGGGATCCCTGTAGGATCTCATCCGCCGCCTGCACAATCGCCTTGGCCACCTCTGCCGGAATGCACCCCAACTCTCCATTGACCTCTGCCGCCGCTTTTTTGATCAGCACGCAGGCTTCTACATACTCCGGCAGGGGCTTGAGGCCGCTGATGGGAAAGTTCTCTAGGGCGCGGACGGTTTGAATGCCGTAATAAACCGACTGCGGCAGTTGCCGCTCCCCCATCGAGTCCCGCTCGCTGCGTACCTCGGCCAAGGCGTTCTCCTCTCCCGTTTGCGGATCCCTGGGCTAACTTCCGGTAGTCCCCTCCGAGGGTGTCTCGAGGGCCGGGGATCCTTTCTGTAAGTTCTGTAAAGTGGCCAGCAACTGTTGGCCGAGGCGCTCGTTGTTCTCGGCCAAGACCAACACCATGGCCGCACAGGCCAGGTGCACCCCTGCTCGAAATTCCGCCGAAGACTTGTACTGGATCAGCGCCTCGCTATCTCCTTCCCGCGGGCTCAGGATGAGCTGAACCGACTTTTGGGCCAACTCTGTCAGTTCCCGTTCCGTTAAACCGAGCTGCACCGCTTCTGCCCTCCCTGCTGGCCGACAAACAACCTTTGATCCCATCAGGATCGCCACTTTGGTATCCTACCGCGGTTGTTGCCCCAATCTGGCAGGATCCCCAAGTGAGCGGGCCTTGACAACTCTTGATAGCTCTAGAAGGAGGTAGAAAATGCCGGTTAGTATAGGTGCAGCATGCCTTAGCCTGCGGGCCGATAGCCGACTTTGATTGGATAAGTTCAAATCCACGGGTCGGCACTGCTCCTAGGGGGCTTGCTTCTACTTAGCATGGGTTTTGTGCTGTTCATTTCGTTCAGAGAGGAAAACTTGACCGTAGAGCGTCCACTTGACCGCTTCCCCCGCAAGCAGCGTGCAGAGCTGCCGGCCATCAACGAGCGCATCCGCTTCCCCAAAATCCGCCTCATCGATACCGACGGCACCCAGTTGGGGATCATGAGCCCGCGCGAGGCCCTGCGCCTGGCAGAAGAAAAAGATCTGGATTTGGTCTTGGTGAGCGAAAAGGCCGATCCGCCCGTCTGCCGCATCATGGACTACGGCAAGTTCAAGTTTGAGAAGGAGAAAAAAGAACGGGAGGCCCGCAAGAAGCAACACACCGCCGAGATCAAGGAAGTGAAGTTTCGCTACAACATCGGCGAGCACGATTACCATGTCCGCCTGCGCAGCGCCCAGCAGTTCTTGGGGGATGGAGACAAGGTGAAAGCCACCGTGATGTTCCGCGGTCGCGAGGCCCAGCACGCCGAGCTGGGGGAAGAATTGCTGCAGCGCTTGTTCAAAGACCTGGAGGGCGTGGCGGAAATGCAGCAGCCTCCCCAAAAGGAAGGGCGAAACATCACGATGATTCTCTCTCCCAAAAAATCGGTCTGAGGAGGGATCCCACCCATGCCCCTTGCCGTTGGGGATCCGGCTCCGGAGTTCACCCTGCCCGATGCCGAGGGCAATCCCATCAGCTTGAGCCAGTTGCGGGGACAGCGGGTGGTGCTCTATTTTTACCCGCGGGACAACACCCCCGGCTGCACCCAAGAAGCCTGCGGCTTTCGGGATGCCTACGCTGACTATCAAGCCCACGGCATCGCCATCTTGGGGGTGAGCGCCGACGATGCCCGTTCCCACCAAAAATTTGCCCAGAAGCTGCAACTGCCCTTCCCCCTGTTGGTGGATGAGGGGGCCAAGGTGGCCAGGGCTTACGGGGTCTATGGGCCGAAAAAGTTCATGGGCAAAGAGTACAACGGCATTCACCGCACCACTTTTGTTATTGATCCGGAGGGGAAGATCGAGGCCGTTATCACCAAGGTCAAGGTGGAAACCCACGCAGCGGAGCTGCTCAAGCAGTTGACCGGCTCTTAGGCTTTCCGGTGGGAGTTCGGCAGACCTGCTGCTGGGCTCGTTGTTCTGGAACCTGAGCCAAGACGGGAACGAAAAGAGCAAAAAAAGATGTAAAGTGCCGGTATTGATTCCTCGTGGGCTAGGGCCGTGTCCCGACGCAGCCGTACCCTCAAGTCGATTCACGACAGCTACCAAATGTTGGGTTTGGCCGGCCAAGGGCAGTACGGGCGTGTATTCTGTGCCCGTCCCCGTCAAGGAGGAGACCTGGTGGCCCTGAAGGAGCTGCCGGCGGAGCGCTTTCCCACCCAAAATCTGCTGCGGGAGCTGCGCCATCTGCTCACCCTCAACCACCCCAACATTACCCGCTGCTACGCCCTCGAACATGCCCGCGAAGGTCGCTACCTGGTGTTGGAGTACTGCGAGGGAGGCACGCTGCGGGAGCTGATCGACCAGGTGGAGCAAGGGCTGTGGCTGCCGGTCAAGCAGGTTTTGGGCTTTGTGGATCAGATTTTGGCCGGGTTAGATCATGCCCACCGGCAGGGGGTGATCCACTGCGATGTCAAGCCCGAGAACATCCTGCTCAAGCCCACGCCCCAGGGCTGGCAACTGAAGTTGACGGATTTTGGCATCGCCCGTCGCCTGCAGCCTGCTGCCGGCGAGATCACCGCCACCGGATCCCCTGCCTACATGGCCCCGGAGCGGTTTTATGGCCAGTTCAGTCCCGCTTCCGATCTCTACGCGGTGGGGATCATCCTGGTGGAGCTGCTGACGGGCCGACGGCCTTTTTCCGGATCTCCCGGCCAGTTGATGCACGCCCACCTCAACCAGCCGTTTGTCTGTCCAGAAGGGATCCCTGCCCCGCTGCGGGAGGTGCTGGAGATAGCCCTACGCAAGTTGCCCTTGCGGCGGTTCCGCACTGCTGCCCAAATGCGGTCGGCTTTGGCGGTGGTTGCCCAAGAGTGGCAAGAGCCGGCCAGTTGTTGGGTTGGCCCTCGCCTGCCCAGATGGCCGCCCCCTGGGGTACAGGTTTGGGATCTGCCGGATCTGGGCTCTGTTGACACTGGCGGGATGGAGTTCCTGGCCGAGCAAAAGTTCTGCATCTGCGAGGATCCCAGCGGCTCCAGATCCCCGCTGCTGTTGCGGGTGACCCCCCAGAGGCTGGAATGGCTGGAGCTCCAGAACCTTGCCCTGGGATCCCCTGCTTTGGCCCGTTTTTCCCTGGACGAGCCAATTCGGGCGGTGCTGCCCTTGAACACCTTCCCGGAAGCCCTGGCCTTCTCCCGAAGCAGCCTTTTGCACCTCAGCCCCAGCCGCATCCGCACCTTGCTCAGCTTTGAGGAGGATTGGCAGGCCACCTGGCTGGCAGAGCGACAGGAGCTGGTCTGGGCCACCGCCCAAGAGTTGGGGGCCGTACAATGGCAGCCGGCCACGTCGACAGGAACACAGCCTTTCCCCGATTCCCGCTGCTATTTTCGTTGGCCTTGGCAGGGATCCCTGTCCCGCTTGCTGGCCCTCTCGGAGCATCTGGTTTTGTTGACAGGTGTGGGGCAGCAGTGGGTGGAGATGAGCCTCTTGCCCTATCCCAAGGGACACCATCCCACTGTCGCAACCGGTTGGTCTCTGCAGACGGGATCCCAGCCCATTCGCCATCGCCTGCCCTTGGATCCCCAAGGGGGGGTGATCAGCTTGGGAGAACGGTTGCTCTTTGCGGCAACAGATGAGGGAAGGGAAGGCCAGCAAGGTTGCTGCCCCTATCTCCACTCGGTGCAGGTGAATCCGCTGCGGGTGCGCCGCTGGTTCTTGAAAGGGCAACCTGTCCAGATGGCCAAGGCCCCTTGGGGCGTGCTGCTGCTGTGTCGAGAGGGCGAGCAATCCACTTCCCTCTGGCTGTACAGTGAAAAAGGGGATCCCTTGGCCCAAGTAGCTGTGCCTAACGGCTCACAGGTGTTGCAGGTGGGCCAAAGGGGCAAGATTTGGCTGCAGGTGCCCAAAGCAGAGAAATCTCACCTGTCTCAGCTTTGGCAATTGGATCTGAACTGCTTGCCGGTGAGTGGACAGCCTTCCCAGGTGATGCTGTGCGACCCAGCGATCTAGAGTTTCGCCAAGGACTCCGTCCCGCTGTCGCGACCGGACTCGGCCAGAACCGCTATCAGCCCTAAGATCAAGTTTGAAGATCAAGTTTGGCCAGATGCCCGGCCAGCTCTGCTGGGCTGTGGACCAGGGGAGTGGTGATCTGTCCAGCCTGTTGGAGAACAAGCATGAGTCAGTATCTGCCGGAACCTGCTGCTGTGGAGGAGGATCCCAGCTTGTTGGTAGAGCGGCTGCGCCGCAAAGAGGGCCGGTGGCTGGATTGGGCCAAGGCCTGTCAAGCTTTGCAACGACAGAAAATGACTCCCCAGGCCATCTTCGAGGCAACCGGGTTTGAGCCCATTCACCAAAACCAGATCATCGTTGCGGCCCAAGTTTACGAAGGGATAGCCAAAGCAGGAGCCAGCCCAGCAGTTCTGGAGCATTTTGCCCACAAAGGTAGCGATATCCTCTACGAGTTGCGCATTCTCTCTCCACAGGATCGGGTTCGGGTGGCGGAATTTATCTTCAGTCGCCATTTGCATGCCGCTGATGCTCATGAGATCGCCCGCGCCGTGAAAAATTATGCCCAGCTCCAACAGCTTCCGGAAGGGTTTACGGATCACCCCGGCGATGCGGTAGCCTATCAAGCCTGGCGGACGGCCCAGCAAACCCGCGATCTGCAGGAGCGAACTCGCGCTATCGGTCGAGCATTTCAGTATGTCCACAGTGATACAGCCCGCCGACAGGTGGAGCAGCTCTTGTCCACGATTGCCACCAGCTCCCGCCCCCAACGCAGCGTTTTGCCCAAGCTGTCCGTGTTTCGCTTGGAAGAAGATCTGCCGCGACTGCTGCCGGTGGCCGGATCCCTGCCTCTTGCAACTGCCGCCTGGGAAGGGATCCCCCCCAGCGAGCCGCAAGGGCCCTTTGGCTGGGTCAACAGCCCGGCGGAGCAGACTTGGATGGCCTTGCCTGCTTGGCCGGTGATTCAAAAGGCCGGGGATCCGGTGATCCTTCAGGTGGAAAACCGGCTTTTGGGATCCCTGTTGGGTTTGCCGGTGCCTGCCGGTGAAGAACAGGATCCGGTTTTGCTGGTGGTCGATCGCGCCGCTCGGGTTTGGGAGGGAGCTCAGATGGCGGGATTTTTCCTGGTGGATCGGGCCGGATCCCTGGCGGTGGAGTGGATAGAAGACTCGCCCTCCTCTCCCCTGTTGGGCCAGGTGCTGATGGCCGTGCGCCCCCCGCGGGTTTTCGATGAGGTGCTGGCTCAGGATCCCTGGCAGTTGGAAGAATAGGCGTTGGGATCCCGCCGTTGTAGCCATTCGTGCTAGTGGTGCAGAGCACCGCGCCTGGACTCGCCCCCATGGCCTCACCCATGGCCTCAATTGAGCAAGGCCAAGTTATCCCGGTGGACGGCAGTATCAACCCCTTCGTAGCCCAGGATGCGGGGAATCTCGGCGGTTTTTTTGCCCTTAATCTGCCGCAGCTCCTCGGCGCTGTAGTTCACCAGGCCCCGCGCCACCTCCTGGCCGCTGGGATCGCACAGGCGCACGGCAGCCCCCGCCTCAAACTCCCCAGAAATGGCTGTGATCCCTGCCGGCAACAGCGAGCGCCCTTGCTCGCACACCGCTCGTACCGCCCCCTCATCCAAAGTCAAAGATCCCTCGGGGATGAGGCCGTAGGCAATCCATCGCTTGCGGGCGCTGGCGGGCTGAGGAGCCGGATCAAAGCGGGTGCCGATGGCCTCGCCGGCCAGAATTGCCGGGATCTGCTCAGGCCGTTTGCCATTGGTGATCACCACCGTTACCCCTGCAGCTGTAGCAATTTGAGCAGCGGTCAGTTTGGTGGCCATGCCGCCGGTGCCCCAGCCGCTTTTCCCCTGGGCTTCGGCCTTCACCTGTAGCGGGATCCCGGGCAACACCCGCTCAATGGGCTGGGCAGAGGGATCTCGGTTGGGGTCAGCCGAATAGAGCTTGTCCACATCGGTGAGCAGGATAAGCCACTTGGCCTGCACCATGCTGGCCACTAACGCCGAAAGCGAGTCGTTATCGCCGAATTTCAGCTCCTCCACTGCCACCGTGTCGTTTTCATTGACGATGGGAATAACCCCCATCTGCAGCAGTTGGGCAAAAGTGCGATTGGCGTTCACGTAGCGGCTGCGCTCCACCAGATCGCCGCGGGTGAGCAGCACTTGGGCAATTGGCTGGTTCAGAGCCGAGAAGAGGTCATCGTAAAGGCGGATCAACCGCCCCTGTCCCACCGCAGCCACCGCCTGCTTCTCGGCAATAGCCGTCGGTCGTTGCCGCCAGCCAAGGCGAGCACAGCCCACCCCCACCGCCCCAGAGGAGACCAAGATCACCGCATACCCCTGCCTGCGCAGGTGGGTCAGCACCTCCACCAGCGGCCCCAACACCGAAAGACGCAACAAGCCAGTCTGAGTATCTGTCAGGCTGGAGGTGCCGATTTTCACCACCACCGTCACGTCTGTTGTTGCCATCGCCGCTCTCAACCCATCCTCCCACCCCTCTATTCACCATAGCGCCACCATAGCGGAGTCAAGACGCAGCTGTATTGACCAAAAGGCGCGGCAAGCCCCGT
>NZ_JANSHV010000003.1:0-25678 GCF_047461775.1 Synechococcus sp. R6-5 | reverse complement strand
CTTATTATTGACTAGAGTCATGCTCTGCCGGGATCCCTTCTTCGTCGAGTATTTTATCTGCTTGGATCCCACTAGGGCTGAGCTGGGTCGGCTGGCCCCCAAATGCGAATTGAGCCATCGGCGCCACCACTGAGAAGGGTCTGCCCATATCGCTGCACGACGCTTCCGCGACCGGGGCCAAACAGCAAGACGCTCACCATCCAAGTCTGGCCGCCCAGGGTGCGCAACTGTTCTCCGCTGCGCAGATCCCAGAGCTTGATCTGGTGAGCGCGGTAATCGGTGCCGCTGGCGAGCAAGCGGCCATCAGGGCTGAGGGCAAGGGCGGCCAAGCCGGACAAAGTCTGGGGCAAGGTGCGCTCCAAGGATCCCGTGCCCAAGTTCCAGACCAAGATGCCACCGGTACTGCCAGCGAGCAAATAGCGGCCATCTGGACTCAGAAGCACCTGCTCGATGGGGTAGTCGGCCTTTAGGGTTTCCAGCAAGGCCCCGCTGCCAGGATCCCAAAGGTGAACGGTGGGATCTCCATTGGCGGCCACCAAGATCCAAGGGGGGATCCCTTCAGACTGGCGGGAAGTATCCATACGGGTGGGTCTTGGGCCAAAGGCCACTGCTGTAATGCCAGCCCTCTGAGGGGTCTCCTGGGCGGCAGCAGTGGGAGGCGCCAGGGTGCGGATCAACTGGCCGTTGTCGGCCTGCCAAAGGCGGATGGTGCGGTCGGCGCTGCCACTGGCAATCCAACGACCATCGGGGCTAATGGCGACACTGTTGATCAACCCGGTGTGCCCTTGCAACTGCAGCCGCGCCAGCACATCCCCAGGCGAGAGAGCCGGATCCCCCAGGGTCGCCAGATCCCAGACCCGTACCGTCTTGTCTGCCCCCCCACTCACCAAAAAGGTACCATCTGGGCTGATGGCCAGTGCCTCAACGGATCCCTCGTGGCCTGCCCAGCTCTGGAGCAGTTGGCCAGCCTGGGGATCCCAAAGCCGGATCACGCCGTCGTCTCCCCCGGCAGCAAGGAGATTTCCATCCGGGCTGATGGCCAGAGCAGTGACGGCGACAGGGCCTTCCAGCGTAGCCTTGAGCTGCAAAGACTTGGCCCAGTCTGCCGGGTCGTTATCGCTACGCGACGCTTCCGCGACCGTGACGGCGGTGGGGACGGAGGCATGAGAACCGTTCTCGCGAGTAGGACGGAGTCCCAGGCCGTTGCGCTTTGCCGGGCCAGAGGATCCCGTTCTCGTGAGGGGGACAGAATCCTTGGGCTCCCCCCGCAGGCCAAGGTTCGCCCTCATCTGCCATACCCCTGCCACCGTCAACGCCAGCAAAGCCGCCAAGCTGCCTCCTGCCCAAACCGGTGGGATCCGGGGACGCGCCCGCAGCGATACCGGAGAACGCGGTGGGGTGGTTGGCTCCTGTAAGGGCTCGGCGGCGACAGGGCTGGGCTGGGACAGGAGTTCGGCGGCAGGGGGGCTCTCGGCGGGGGGCAAAGCCTGCAAAGCGGCCAGAGCTGCTGTTGCTGAAGGAAAGCACTGTTGTGGGTTGCAGCTCACCAAACGATCCAGAAAAGCAGCAAAAGGAGCGCTAGTAGAGGCCAGATCGTGCCAGCGCAACTCCCCCGTCAACGGGTCGCGAAACAGCTTCTGGGGCGGGATCCCGCAGAGGGCCTGCAGGGCAATCAGCCCAAGAGCATAGAGGTCGCTGCAATGCCTGGGGCCATAGGGGTTCCCGAAGCCAGAGCCGGAAAAAGCCAGACCCTGTTCCTCACCCCCCCACTTCAACAACACCCATCGGCCATCCGCCTGACGGTAGATCAAGCGAGAGGGCTGCAGGTTGCAGCAGCTCACCCCTTCCCCATTCAGGAAGGCCAAGGTTTGCAGCACATCCTGCAACAAGGCTCGTACCTCAGCCTCTGTCCAGTCGTGCCCCCAATGGCAGTGCATTTGGCGGGACGGAGTCGTTAGCTGGCCCCTCTCGGTTGCGTTACCTAGCAATAGAGCTTGTTCCAGGGTGGGCCCTTCAACCCATTCTTCCACCCAATAAAACTCCCCCTCTTGCTCAAAGCAGGCCAACAGGCGGGGGATACCCTCGTGGGATCCCAGGTGCTCCCGCAGCGCCACTTCTTGCTGAAAGAGATGCCGTAGCGAGGCGGAGTCCTCACTGTGTTCGCGGTGCGGAGCATTTTGGCCGGCCTGCCAGCGTTTGAGCACCACCCGAAGCCGCTCAGGATGATGGCTATCCTGTGCCAAGTAGGTTTGTCCGCTGGATCCCAGTGCTTCCAAGATCTGATAGCGGCCACCCAGGGTCTGCCCTACCATGGGGAGAGTGCGAACCTTTTCCTTCCGACCCATCATGCCATAGCGACGTGAGACTCAGGCTAACCGTTCACCCTTGCGTTCACGGTGCGGAGCGCCTGGGTGGGATAGAGTCCTCGCCGCATCAGTCCTCCACCGCCATGGCTGAGGTGAGCAGAGCAAAAAGCGAAAGGGGATCCCGACAGCCGCTTTCGGTCAACTTTCTCCCTGGAGCAGGCTGAGTTGCTCAGCGACCTGGGGGATGTTGTTGCAAAACCTGCTTCAAATATCGCCCTGTATGGGATCCGGGGTGCTCAGCCACCTGTTCTGGAGTGCCAACGGCGATGATCTGGCCGCCGCGGTCGCCGCCCTCTGGCCCCAAGTCAATAATCCAATCAGCACAGCGGAGAATGTCCAGGTTATGCTCGATCACCAGCACGGTGTTGCCTGTATCCACCAGCCGTTGCAGGACGTTCAAGAGCTTGTGGACATCGTAAAAAGACAAGCCGGTGGAGGGCTCATCCAGCAGATAGAGGGTTTTGCCGGTGGAGCGGCGGGCCAGTTCTGCGGCCAGCTTGACCCGTTGCGCTTCCCCACCGGAGAGGGTAGGAGCTGGCTGGCCCAGCTTGATGTAATCGAGGCCCACATCGGCCAAGGTCTGCAGGATCTTGGCGGCAGGAGGCAGGGCAGCGAAAAACTCCAGCGCCTCCCCCACCGTCATATCCAGGACTTCGGCGATGTTCTTGCCCTTGTACCTGACCTGCAGGGTTTCGCGGCTGTAACGGCTGCCCCCGCAGACTTCGCAGGTGACGTACACATCGGGCAGGAAGTTCATTTCAATCACGTTCACCCCCTGCCCTTTGCAGGCTTCACAGCGCCCCCCCTTGACATTGAAGGAAAAGTGGCCGGATGGGTAGCCTCTGGCCTTGGCATCCAAGGTTTGGGCAAAGGTTTGGCGGATGGGATCAAACAAACCCGTGTAGGTGGCAGGGTTGGAGCGGGGGGTACGGCCAATGGGAGATTGGTCGATGACGATCACCTTGTCGATGTGTTCGATGCCCTCAAGTTCTCCCATCTCCGCGGGTTGGGGCACCTTGTGTCCAAGATGGTGCTGCAGGGCAGGGTAGAGCAATTCGTTGACCAAGGTGGATTTGCCGGAGCCGGAGACGCCTGTAACACAGACCAACTTGCCCAGAGGGATCTCCACATCGATGTGCTTGAGGTTGTTTTTGTGGGCATTGGTGAGCTTGAGGGCAACCGCTTTCCCAGCCCGCCGCTGCGCAGGGGTAGGGATCCGCAGCCGCCCCGAAAGATAAGCTCCGGTGATGGAGCGCTCGCAGGCCATGATGTCCGCCAGGGATCCCTGGGCCACCACTTCCCCCCCGTGGATGCCGGCCCCAGGGCCGATATCGACGATGTGGTCGGCGGCACGGATGGTTTCTTCGTCGTGTTCCACCACGATCAGGGTGTTGCCCAGATCTCGCAGGCGAAACAGGGTTTGCAACAGGCGCTCGTTGTCCCGCTGGTGGAGGCCAATCGAGGGTTCGTCCAACACGTAGAGCACCCCCGTCAAGCCGGAGCCCATCTGGCTGGCCAGCCGGATCCGCTGCGCTTCGCCGCCGGAGAGGGTCATGGCCGGGCGGGCCAGCGTTAGGTAGTCCAGGCCCACATCCACCAAAAACTGCAGCCGGGTTTTGATCTCCCGCAGCACCAGCTCGCCGATCTGCACTTGTCGCGGGGTAAGTTTCAACTGCTCCAGGCGGTGCAGGCAGTCGCGGATGGAGATCTCGGTGAGATCGGTAATGCGGTAGCCGCCGATGCGCACGGCCAGAGCTTCCGGCTTGAGACGGGATCCCCCACAGGCGGAACAGGGACGGTAGGTGAGGTAGGCTTCCAGCTTTTGCCGATAGATTTCGGAAGTGGTTTCCTGGTAGTGCCGCTGCAATTGGGGAATCACCCCCTCATAGCGGCGATAGTACCCCCGGCCTCGGTACTGAGATTCTACCTCGGCGATGTAGACCTCCTGGTCGGCGCCGTAGAGGATGATCTGCTGTTGCTGGGGGGTGAGATCACACCAGCGGCTGCTGAGGTCAAAGCCAAAAGCCTTGGCGGCTCCCGCCAACAAAGCCAGATAGTAGGGGTTCTCCCGCTCTGCCCAAGGGGCGATGGCCGCGTACAAGGGGAGCTTGGGATCGGGCACGATCCGCTCGGGGTCGAAGATGGGCTCAAAACCCAGCCCGTGGCAGACAGGACAGGCCCCAATCGGCGAGTTGAAGGAAAACAGGCGCGGCGACAGCTCGCCCATCACCGAACCGTGCTCCGGGCAGGCAAATTGCTCAGAAAAAATCAGCTCCGTTGGCTTGCTGTTCAGGTATTGCCCCGCCGACTCGGCCACCTTTTGCAGCAGCTGTTCTCGCTCCTCTTCCCGCGGCAGCAGCTCCACCACCGCAATTCCTCCCGACTGGCGCAGGCAGGTTGCCAGAGAATCGGCCAGTCGCTCCGCTATGTCGGGGCTCTTGACCAGCCGATCCACCACAACCTCAAGGGTGTGGGTTTTGTTTTTGGCTAACTCGATCTCCTCGCTCAGATCCCGCACCTGGCCGTCGATGCGCACGCGCACAAACCCTTGCTGGCGCAAGCTTTGCAACAGGTTGGCATGGGTGCCCTTTTTCCCCTTCACCACCGGCGAGAGCAACTGAAACCGCGTCCGATCCGGCAGGGCCAGGATCTGATCCACAATTTGATCCACCGTCTGGGGGGCGATCACCCGGTTGCAATGGGGGCAGTGCGGGATCCCAGCTCTTCCGTACAGAAGCCGCAGGTAGTCGTAGATTTCGGTAACGGTGCCGACGGTGGAACGGGGGTTGTGGCTGGTGGACTTTTGATCGATGGAGATGGCCGGACTCAGCCCTTCGATGCGATCCACATCCGGCTTGTCCAGTTGCCCCAAAAACTGTCGCGCATAGGCGCTGAGGGATTCCACATAGCGCCGCTGTCCCTCGGCAAAGATGGTGTCGAAAGCCAAGGAGGACTTGCCCGATCCGGAGACGCCCGTGAATACCACCAGGCGATCGCGCGGGATCCGCAGGTTGACATTTTTGAGGTTGTGCTGCCGCGCCCCCACCACGTGAATTTCGTTTTGGCTGGACATCTCACCACCTTTTCGCGCAGCGTGTCACAGGCATCCCGTCGAGACCGGCGAGTAACAAAATCTTAACGATTCTTAGTTAACGATTCTAATGCTCTTCGCTTTGTCCAAAAGGGGATCCCAGCCGACCAGGGGACGACAAATCGGTAGCAAAAAAGACTTGGCTATGCTGGAAAAGATCGACCCCCAAGGGCCATGACCTGGACACTGCCATCCGTTCAAAAGGTGTTTGTTTACCTGTTGGTGGGGATCGCCTTCACGGCCCTTTGTCTGGGGGATCAGGCTCTGTCGCCACCGGTCATTGCCGTTTGCTTGGCCGCAGGGGCCTGCAGTTGGTTTTGGGAGCCGCCAAGGATTGCTTTTGCCCGCTATGCCCCCCTGTGGATGCCCCTGACGGTGGCGGTGTTGCTTAGCCTGCTGGCTTTGGTTATCTTTGGGATCCTTCCCTTTTCCGATGGGGCCATTGGCTTGGTGCTTTACCTAACGGGGGCCAAGCTGTTTCAGCGGGAACGGGCAGCCGATCACATCCAGTTGGCGGTGCTGTCTCTGCTGCTGATGGCCATTGCCACCCTGTTCAACGAAGACATCAGCTTTGGGCTGCTGTTTTTGCTGTACGTGGGGGTAGGGCTAATCAACCTCACCCTTTACCACCTGCGCCTGCAAGCAGAGCAGCACCCGCAGGCAGCCAGCCAAACCCGTGGCATCAACCTCAACTTTTTGGGCTTTCTCGGATCCCTGGCTTTGCTGGCGGTGATCCTGTCCGTGGCTTTGTTTTTCTTGTTCCCGCGGGTCAGTTTAGGAATTCTGGGTCGCCAGGCCCGCTCGCCGGTGATGACCACTGGCTTTGCCGAAGAAGTCAGCCTGGGAGCATTCGGCACCCTCAAAACCGATAACACCGTTGTCATGCGGGTGGAATTTCCGGCAGGGGTGCCGCCCCGTGTGGAGTCCCTCTACTGGCGCGGGATCAGCTTCGATCGCTACGATGGACGGGCCTGGTCGCGAACGCTAGACCGCTTCATCCCCATTTTCCCCAACGCAGCAGGGGTATTTGATCTCTCTGCCTCCAGCTTGATCCCCACTGCTCCCGACCTGCTGCTTCTCCCCTTGGAGCAGCTTATCTATCTGGAGCCGCTGGCCACCAACACCGTTTTTGGGGTGGCCCCACTGGTGGAGATGGAATGGCTGGAGCGGGGCGGAGCAGCGACGGTGCAACAAGCTTGGCATCGGCAGAATCGCCGCCTCATCCTGAGCGAGACCGGAGATGTTGGCCATTCTCTGCCTCGGCAGGTGCCCCATCTCTACCGTGCCCGGAGCCGGATCCCAAGGGAGTTGGGCCCGCGCTTGCGCCGGCTGAGCCACGCAGAGCTGCTCAATGCCCTCGATGCGGTTCAACGGGAAGCCTATCTGCAACTACCGCAAGATTTGGATCCGCGCGTTCCGGCTTTGGCGGAGCAGATCACCGCTGGGATCCCCGATGTCTTTGGCAAGGTGACGGCTTTGCAGAACTACCTGCTGGAGAACTACGCCTATACCACCGATCTGCCGGATCCCGGCCCTGAACCGCCTTTGGAAGCCTTTCTGTTCACCCATCGGCGGGGCCACTGCGAATATTTCGCCACAGCCCTGACGATACTGGCCCGCAGCATTGGCATCCCGGCCCGGATGGTGAATGGCTTTTTGGGCGGGCGCTGGGTGGCGCAGGAAAATTATCTGGCAGTACGCAATGCCGACGCCCATTCCTGGACGGAGATCCCCTTTGGCCCCTACGGCTGGGTCATCTTTGACGCTACGCCGGCAGAGGCCAATGTTAGTCAGCGGCAGAGCTGGTGGGATCCCCTTCAAGATTTCTACGACAGCTTGCGCTTCCGCTGGTTTAAGTACGTCATCCAGTACGACCTATCCACCCAGCAGCAGATCTGGCGGCAGATTCAGGAGATGGCCAGCGCTGTAGCCGCCTCTCCGGATCGAGAGGATGTCGGTGCTGGCTTCCGTCGCAGCCTGGTTGCCTTGGGGCAAACGTTGCAGCAGAATGGCCTGCCGGTGTTGGGGGTGGTTTTGATCACCGGATCCATGGCCTATTGGGGTCGCCGCCGCCGCTATCGAGCTTTGCGCTGGCAGGATGGGGGGTGGATTCTGTTGGCCACTGCCGGCAATGGGGTTTTGCTGGGATCCCTGTGGCAGCCTCCGCCCCCCTGGCCCACCTGGATGGTAGGGATCCTGCTGCCAGGGCTGACCTTTGCTCTGGTGCGCTGGAGTCCGGCGGCTCTACCCAAGTCGCAGCAGCGCCGCCAGCTTATCTCAAGGCTTTATCTGCAACTGCGGGATCTGGCGACGGCGGTGGGGATCCCAGCCCACCTAGGCCCTGAGGCCTGCCTGGAACACTTGCGCCACTCCGACTTACCACAAGCCCAGGTGGCCATCCAGTTCTTGGAGCGCTACCTGGAGGTGCGCTTCGGTGGGATCCCGTTGGAGGTGGGGGAACTGCAGCGCTGGCAGCAGCAACTCAGACAGCTTAGGCAAGCATGGCAGCCACTGGCCAAAAACCCCGCCATCACCTCCAGAAGAGCCACTTGACCAGAGGGACGGCTGCGCCTTAGAACAGGTACCCCAAAAGCCCTGCAAGAAGCCTTGACAGTTATGAGACAGTTAAGAGATAGTTAACGTTAGTTATAGACCCCGTAAGCTGCACTGTCAGACGGGGAAGTCGCTCAGTGGCGCACTCGCTTCAGGCACGTTTCGCGCTGCTGCATTGCCATGCCCTTGCAAACTCATCTGAAGCTGTGTTATGTTTTTTAACGTTCAGCTTCGAACGAGCAAGGGCGTGTTAGCTATGCGTAGCTATTCTTTGAGGGCGGCTTTGGCTGCAACTTTGTGTCTGCTGTCCTCGTCAGTTTTTTCCTCTAGTGTGGCTCAAGCGGCGCCTAAGCCAACCGGCAACGGTGCAATCTTCTTTCACCCAGATGGAACCTCAGCTTCCCACTGGGACATCACACGCATTCTCTACTACGGCCCCGATGGCTTTCTGAACTGGGATCGTCTTCCCGTGATTACCACCTATCGCGGGCACCTTCTTGACCAGCTTGGAGGAACTTCCAACGCCGGAGCGGTGATCCATGCCACGGGAACCCGTGCCCACGCCAAGAGCTTTGGGTTGGATCCGGACGGCAAAGAGTACCCCTCTGCCAACGGTACCCTGAACACGATCATGGAAGATGCCGTGGCGGCAGGCTTGGGTACGGCTCTGGTGCAAACGGGATCCATCATTGAGCCGGGGACGGCTGCCTTCGTTGCCAAAGCTGCCAAGCGCAGCGACTATGAGGAGATTGCCCTGCAGGTGGTGGAGTCAGGGGTAGACATCATCCTCGGCGCTGGCGAGGAATGGCTGCTGCCGGAAGGTGTCCAGGGCCGCTTTGGCCAAGGGAAGCGCAAGGATGGCCGCAACCTGATTGAGGAGGCCAAGAAAAAGGGGTACGCCGTTGTCTACACCCGCGACGAGCTGCTCAAGCTGCCGGCAGATGTCTCTAAGGTTTTGGGGGTGTTCAACGTCGAGGACACCTTCTACGACAAGCCTGAAGAAGAGTTGCGGAAAGAAAACTTGCCCAACTACATCGCCAGCGCCCCCACCATTGCCGAGATGACCGAATTTGCCCTGGCGCGGATCTCCCGCAATCCTAAGGGCTTCTTCGCCGTCATCGAAGAAGAGGGCACTGATAACATGTGCAACAACCTCAATGCCTCTGGCTGCCTGGAGGCCATGAAGCGGGCCGACGATGCCATCGGGGTGATTCTTAACTTCATTGAGAAGAATCCCAAGACCTTCATGATCACCACCAGCGACAGCAATGCCGGTGGCATGCAGTTGGTGGATGTCGAGTCCGCCGATGAGCCGCTGCCCCCTACTGACCCCGAAGGCAGTGGTGCCCCCATTGACGGAGTTGACGGCACCGGTAGCAAGCCGTTTATTTCTGCTCCTGACAAGAATGGCAAGCGCTTTCCCTTTGCCGTGGCTTGGGCTAGCGGAGATGACGTCGGCAGTGGAGTCATTGCTCGCGCTGCGGGCTTGAACGCCCAAGAGTTGGTGCCGACCACCGGGATCCTGAACACGGACATTTATCGGATTCTCTACTTCGTGCTCTTCGGGGAGCGCATCCCCAGCGAGCTGAAGCCCTAGTGTCTGCTGTGGTCACCTGCCTTGGGCGGGTGTTTGCCCCACAAGCTCTGTCCGTCACGGGGGATCCATCCAGTGGATCCCCTTTTTTTATGAGAACCACATAACGGCGAAGGGGCTAGCTCAGCAAAGCAGATAGACGTAGTTCATTTTGCGTTAGAACTGTACTACAGTGGGCTATCATGGAGCCGAGACTGTCCTTTGGGTTTGAGTTTGTTCCACCAACGCGAACTGCGATCTTCAACCATGCCCACTCCCGCTGACTCCTCTCCATCCCCCCTTCTCCAAAGCGACGAGGTTCTCAAGCCTGAGGACTCTGTTCCGCTGAGGGGGACGGTATTGGCGGCCCGTGAGCCTTTTTTGGGGCTGTTGCGGGATCTGGCGCGGGCCTACCAAGCTTTTGAAAATTACGCCGGGGTTCACATTCGGCAAATGGGGCTGACGGCCCCCCAATTCGATGTGTTGGTTACCCTTGGCAATACCCCTGGGATGACCATGAATGTCTTGGCCCAAAAAACGCTGGTGACCAAAGGGACACTGACCGGCATTGTGGATCGCCTGGAACAAAAAGGGCTGGTGCGCCGGGAAGTGCCCCCGGAAAACCGACGCTGCTTTAAGGTCGTGCTGACAGAAGCGGGGGAAAAACTGTTTGAGGAAATTTTCCCGGCCCACGTCGCCTACTTGAAAGAGCGCTTCCAAAAGCTGGATCCCTCGGAAATGGCGCAGATCCAGGCTTGCCTTAAAAAACTGCAGGCTATTTTCTAGCGCTTTCAGATTCCCCTCTCCGATCCGGCTGATCAGCGACCCCCAAGCCGCAGTGCCGGAAGCAACCTCTAGCCCGGTTCAAACGGCTGCCCCAGAGCTGCCGGCGGAGTGGCCTTCACCGCCTGCTGAATCCAGCGCCGCAGCCGAGGTGGGATCCCGCGCAAGCCGTACTCCCACCATTCCCCAGAGGTGAGCACCAACACCAAAATCATCAACACAAAGGGAGCCACCGTAAAAACTTGGGTGGGCACGGCGCGGATGGTGGTCTGGGCAACCCCAGCGAAGGACTGCAAAATGCCGAACAGGTAGGCCCCCAGAGCTACCCGCAAGGGGTTCCAGCCACCGAAGATGACGATGGCCAAGGCAATCCAGCCATACCCTGCTGTATGTCGGTGGCTCCAGCCGGCCTTGAAATCCAGAGAAAAGGCAGCCCCCGCCAAGCCCAATAGGGATCCCCCCACAAGGGTGTAAACATAGCGCCAGAAAATGACATTGGTGCCGCGGGCAAAAGCCGCCGCCGGCTGTTCTCCCATAGCCCGCAACATCAGGCCAGGCTGAGTGCGATACAAAAAGAACCAAGTTCCCCCGATGAGCGCGTAGCTGGCGTACAGCAACAGATCCCCTTGGAACAGGAGTGGCCCCAGCAGCGGCACCTCTCTCAGGAAGGGGATGGGCAGGCTGGGCACCGTTGGCCCTGGGATCCGCACGAACGGATTGCCCAAAAAGGAAGACAAATCCGCCCCCAATAGGGTCAAGACGAAACCAATGGCAATTTGGGATCCCTTCAGGGTCAGCGAGCCAAAGGCCACGATCCCAGCAAACAGCGCTCCCACCGCGGCGGCAGCCAAAAAGCCCAATACCAAGCTTCCCGTCAGCTTGGCCACGGCGAACCCAACCATGGCCGCCAGCATGATCGTCCCCTCTGCGGAGAGGTTGATCACCCCTGCCCGCTCGGTAATGGTTTCCCCCACACAGGCGAAGACCACCGGTGTGGCGGTGGCAATGGCAGTGGAGAGAATAGCAACCAGTTGGGCAGCGGTCATTATGAGCCTGTCGAGAACTCGGGTTGGGTTAACGCATTTGCAGTTGCTGCGGGAATGCGCCTGTCGATCTGGTCATCGCCTCACCCCAACACCCAGAGCATGAAAGCCACCCCTAGGGTGACGGCACCAAACAGAGCATAGCTGATCCGGCGCAGCGGCCTCAGTTGCAGGGCATGCAGATCCTTAAGCCAGCCCAGCCCCAAGGATTCGACAAAGCGATCCAGCACCGCCTGCATAGGGTAGGCGTAAACCGATCCTTGCTCCTTAAAGTTCACCAGCACAACCAGCAGTGTAGCGTAGCCCCAGAGGAGGCCCCAGAGCACAGCGCTCAACCCGATTAAAATTGGCTCAAACATCGACTTTCCCTTGCCTTCTATAGGCATGTCCACTGCTTGCGTGAGCGGGAGACGGAGTTCTTTGAGCCTGGGGGACTTGGATCTCATTATTCCGGTTGTTTTCCCGTTGAGGCTGCCCTCCCTCAGACAAGAGCGTAGAAGGGATCCCAGCTTGCTTGCAGAGATCACGCCGGTTCTCTTCTGCCCGTCCAGGCCAGAAGATGACAAACTGGAAGTACCCGCTCGGAGTTATCTCGTCAAATCCCCATGAGTTCTCGCTACCTGCTGCCCCCCGCTGAACCCAAGTCTGTCGGTACTGCCTATATCCTCTGGGCGTTGGGCATCTTCGGGATCTGTGGCGTCCATCGCTTCTACCTGGGCAAGACTGGAACAGGCATCCTCTGGCTGTTCACCTTTGGCCTGCTGGGCTTTGGCCAGTTAATTGACCTGTTTTTGATCCCAGGCATGGTGGAAAATCACAACTTCAAACTGGCAGTTCTACAGGGATCCCAGCCTTCCCCAACGCCTGCAAAGGCCGTTTCAGCGCCTTCTCAGCCCTTGAAAGGTCAAGCTCTGATGCGGGAGATTCTGCGGCTAGCCCAACAGCGGCAAGGGATCCTCACCCTTGCGGAGATAGCTATCGACTTACCTGCCGACTTTGACGAAATTGAAAAGGCGCTGCAAGAGCTGAGCCGGCGGAGCATGGCTTTCCCCGAAAACAACCCGGTCACTGGAGCGGTAGAATACCACTTCCCTCACCTGCTGCACCGCTCCCCCGACCAACGTTCGCTCTAGATGCCCTCCTGCAGACCTCTACTGGGATCCCAGGATCCCTCGGCGCTTGGCTGCCCGAACCGCCCGGCGAAAGGTCAGCAAGCCCAGGCCGAAGTAGAAAACGCCGCTGGTCAGAGCCATGATCAGCCGCACGGGATCCAAGCCCGCCTCCCGCACCATCACGTCTCGCAGCAGCCCAGCCCCCGCCGTCATGGGCAGACTTTGCCCTAGCCACCTCAGGGATCCCGGCCATTCTTCCGTGGGAGCAGCCAACAGGAAAAGCAGGCCGAATTGGCTGATGATCAAAAGCTGCTGAATTCGCTTCCAAATCAGAGCGGCGGATCCCAGCAAAAACGAAAAACCGTAGGCCCCCAGCACCACGCTCACCAAAGGCAACACCAGAGCAGGGGGAAACCGCAACCGGCTGCCCGTCAGCAATAAGATGACGCCCAGAATGACGACGACAATGGAAAAGCGCAACACCAAGCTGGCACAAGCCCGTGCCAAGAAGAGAGTGGCTGCCGAAAATGGCGAGAGCAACACCTGCTCCAAGGTGCCTGTCTGGGCTTCCACCTGCAGGTTGAGGGCGATGTCGTTCACCACAAAAATGACCAGCGTCCAGAGCACATAGCCGATCACCACCGCATCCAACCGTTCGCCAAATTGGGAGGCAGGCCCTGCCACATATTGGGCGCCGGCAAAGAGGGCATAGAAGAAGAACGTGGTGATCAGGATCCCGCCCAGGGCCTCTGCCGGATAGCGGATGTACTGGATCCAGGCCCGCTTTAGTTCGGCCCAAAACAGGTGGATCACCGGCATCATCCTTGCCCCTCTCCCCTTTTCAACAACTTGAGGAAGATGTGGGTGAGATCGGCTTCCTCTCGTTTGAGGCCCAGCAAGGGCAAAGGCCTCAAGATCTCTAGCACCTGATAAAGCCTCTCTGGCGGGCCGCTGAAGCGCATCTGATGGGATCCGAGAATCTCCACCCCTTGGCGGGCCAGTTGTTCAACCCTCCAGGGATCCAGCCCCTGTTCCAGCTCGATCCGGTAAGTACCGACGGCGCCGGCAAAGTGCCGGATCAACTCTCCCGTGGGGGCTTGGGCGATGATCACCCCTTGTCGAATAACGGCTACCTGATCCGAGAGCGCTTCCGCAATATCCAGTTGATGGGTGGTGAGCAAGATGGCTCGACCCGAAGCGGCAATTTGGCGGATCAGGGATTTCACCGCTTGCGCCGATTCCACATCCAACCCCAGGGTGGGCTCATCCAGCAGCAACAGGGCCGGTTGATGCAGGAGGGCGACGGCAATGGCCACCTTCTGCTGCATGCCCCGCGAAAGGGTTTGCACGGCCACATCTTGTTTCTCCTGCAGGCCAAAGGTCTCCAGCAGCTCTAACCCCCGTTGCCGAGCGGTTCTGGGGGATAGCCCCCGCAGCACACCGAAGTACTCCAGGTTCTGGAGGGGGGTCAGCCGCCAGTAGAGGTTGCGATTGCCTTCCAGCACTGCCCCTACTTGGGCCAATGTGCCAGGATCCCTGTGGGGATCCCGTCCGAGAACGCACACTGTGCCCGCGTCGGGTTGGATCAGGCCGGCAATCATCTTAATGGTGGTGGTCTTGCCGGCCCCGTTGGGCCCCAGAAAAGCCAGGATCTCCCCTGCTGCCAGCGTCAGGGAGACATCCACCACTGCCCGCACCTCCCTGCCTCCTTGCCGGTAGGTTTTTTGGAGGTGGTGAGCTTCTAGAACTTTCATGACGCGAACCCGATGCAAACGCGAAGCCGATGCAAAAAGGAGCGCTGAAGAGAGGAGGGCCGGCCATTCCACTCTCTCACACCAGAGCATGGGCCCGCCTCGAGAGGGATCCGGCAAGATCTAGGGGGTCATTGGGATCCCAGCCTCCATCCGGCTCAGGGCCAGGCTCATCTTGTCTAGCCACTGCAAAAGGCTCTCCAGTTGCTGCGCTGCCGGTACCATCCCCAGACCCCGCACCGTCACCTTGCCCGGTTGGTAGACAAAGCGAGGCTGCAGGTGAGTGGGCAGAGCCTCTTTCAGGCGATTCCAAGCCGGCTCCTCCATGGGGGTTTCCAAAAGCACATGCTCCTTGGCTGGCCTAATGCGGGAAAAGCCCAGGGCTCGGGCCAGCACCTTCAGCTCCATTACCCGCAGCAGCTCCTGAGTGGGCTTGGGCAGGGGGCCAAAGCGGTCTTGCCATTCTTGGGCAATTTGCAACAGCTCGACCCGAGAGCCGGCAGCAGCCAGGTGTCGATAAGCCTGCATCTTTTGATCTTCGTCGGGGATATAGCTTTGCGGGATCATGGCGGTTACATTGAGGTCAATTTGTGTGTCCTCCACCTGTGGGATCTCCTGGCCGCGAATTTCTCGAATGGCTTCTTGCAGCATTTCCAGGTAAAGATCGAAGCCCACCGCATTGACTTGCCCGGATTGTTCCGTTCCCAGCAGGTTGCCAATGCCACGAATTTCCATATCCCGCATTGCCAACTGATAGCCGGATCCCAGTTGGGTAAATTCCTGAATGGCCTGTAGGCGTTTGCGGGCCTCCTCGGTGAGGATCCCGTCTTCTCGGTAAAACAGCCAAGCATGGGCTTGGATCCCAGCCCGGCCCACCCGCCCCCGCAGTTGGTATAGCTGAGCCAATCCAAACTCCTGAGCATTTTCAATCAAAATGGTGTTGACGCGGGGAATATCCAAACCGGATTCGATAATCGTCGTGCAGACCAGGATATCGATTTCCCCGTTGTTAAAAGCCAGCATCGTTGCCTCTAGCTCCCCTTCCGGCATCTGCCCGTGGGCAATGGCAATGCGAGCACCGGGCACCCACTCCCGCAATTTGGCACTGGTTTCTTCGATGCCTTCAATGCGGTTGACGACATAGAAGACTTGACCGCCGCGATCCAACTCTTGGCGGATAGCCGTGCGGATGACTTCGGGGTTGTAGGGAGAAAGGTGAGTTTTGATAGGCCGGCGGGAAGGAGGCGGAGTTTGGATCAAGCTCATTTCCCGCAAACCCGACAAGGCCATATACAGAGTGCGGGGAATAGGGGTGGCGGTGAGGGTGAGTACATCCACCTGGGTTTTGAGAAGTTTGATTTTCTCTTTTTGGTTGACGCCAAAGCGCTGCTCTTCGTCAATCACCAAGAGGCCCAAATCGCGAAATTGCACGTCTTTGCCCAAAAGTTGGTGGGTGCCTACAATTACGTCCAGCTCGCCGCTTTTAAGCCGGGCCAGGATCTCTTTTTTCTCCTCGGGAGTGCGGAAGCGGTTGAGCAACCCCACTTGAATGGGGTAGGGGGCAAAGCGCTCTTTGAGAGTGTGGTAGTGCTGCTGGGTGAGAATAGTGGTTGGCGCTAGAAGAGCTACCTGCTTGCCGGCGGTTACGGCCTTAAAGATGGCGCGGATGGCCACCTCCGTTTTGCCAAAGCCCACATCGCCACACAGCAGTCTATCCATGGGGCGAGGGGACTCCATATCCCGCTTGATCTCCTGGACAGCGCGAATTTGGTCCGGCGTCAGGGGGTAGGGAAAAGACTCCTCAAACTCCTGCTGCCAAGGGGAATCCGGGGGGAAGGCGTAGCCCTCCTGTTCAGCCCGTTTGGCGTAGAGCTGCAGGAGATCAAAGGCCACTTTTTTCAGACTCTTTTTGACTTTTTGTTTGGTCTTTTCCCAGGTGCTGCCGGACATCTTGTGCAGGGCAGGTGGTCCATCCCCGCTGGCGCGGTAGCGGGAAAGGGAGTTGACCTGGTCGGCAGCCACCCGCAACAGGCCATCGCTGTATTGAATAACCAGGTACTCGCGGGTTTCGCCCCCAATGGTGAGGCTTTCTAAGCGCAGAAACTGGCCAATGCCATGGGCCTTGTGAACGACAAAATCCCCTGGCTTGAGCAGGTTGGGATCCACCTGGCGAGAGCTGGCCTGGCGGCGCTTGCGCACATAAGTAGGGGTGGCCAGGCTGTGCTGGCCGAAAAACTCGCGGTCGGTGAGCACCACCCACCCCAAGGTGGGCAGGAGAACTCCCTCCAGCTCGGCCAGGCCGGAATACTTGAGGGCCACTGGGGTGTAAGACTGCAGCTGCCGCTCGATGGCCGGGAAGTCTTTGGGATTGGGCACGTACTGGGCGGGGCAGTCGTGTTCCTGCAGCAGAGCTACGGTGCGGGAGGGCTGGGCAGAGAGGATCCACACCTGCAACTGCTGCTTGCGGTACTCGCGCAGGGTTTTGGCCAGGGATCCAAACTGGTGGGGAGCAGTAGGCACAGGCCGGCTTTTTAGGTCAAGGGCAGCTTCGGCTTCGCCAGCAGGGGCAAAGGTGCGGGCCAACAGGCAGGGGAAGGGATCCCAGTCGGGAGCATGGAGATCGAAGGGGCGGTGAAAGGGCTGCAGAGCCGGCTCCGCAACCTGGGCCTGTTTCCACTGTTCTTGGGCGTGGTAGAGCCACTGCTGGCTGTGGGCCTGGCACTGCTCCGGCTCGTCGATCAGGATCAAAGCCTCGGGATCCAGATAGCTCAGCAGGTTGGCTGGCGGATCGTAGAGCAGGCCGAGAAAACGGCGCAAGCCCTCCGGAGGAGACGGCGACTGCTCCAACTGCTGCCGCAGACCCTGGGAAAGCTGATCGGCTTTTTCCTGCAGAGCCGGCCAGAGGATGGGCCCGTAGCCGGTGGGAGTTAGCCAGACATGGGGGATCCCGTCTTGAGAGCGCTGGCTCACCGGGTCAAACTCCCGCAGCCGCTCCAGCTCGTTGCCAAACCACTCTAGGCGCACCGGCCACTCGCAGGCCACCGGGAAAACGTCGAGAATGTCGCCCCTTTGGCTCCACTGCCCCTCGCTTTCCACCAGACTCACCCGCTGGTAGCCCAGACGGGTCAACTGCTGCCCCAGTTGCTGGGGAAACATCTCCAAGCCGGGTTCCAGCTGGAGACAAAAGGCCCGCAACACCTCTGGGGGAGGGAGGTGGGGTTGGAGGGCCCGCTCTGTCGCCACAATGGCCATGCCCTTCTTCCCCTGGAGGCAATCGGCCAGCACCTGAAACTGGCCCCACACCAGCTCCGGTTCCAGGTCAAAAGGTTCGTAGGGGGAAGCCTCGGAGGTGGGGTAGAGCTGCACCGTCTCCCAGCCCATGCCCTCCAATTGCGCTGTCCACCGGCCCGCTTCTTCCAGCGTGGCAGTGACCACCAGCAGGGATCTTCCCTCCTGCTGGGCCAAAGCCGAGGCGATCAACCCCTTCGGGATCCGCCCTGCCCCCTGCAGATTTGCCCGTCGCTGCGATCTCAAGCAGGCGGCCAGCTCTTGAATCAAGCCGGACTGGCATAGAAAGCGCACCAGCGGAATAAACGACATCTTCCACCCCACACTGCAAACTGCGATCCCAACAAGCAGGGATCCCAATTCTGGCAGGCTCCGGGGACAATCAGCAGCCGTCTGCCGGCTCTGTAAACCGGAAGTCCTCCCTTGCTGGGAATCGCTCCTCGATCTATTGGGACAACAGTTTTGTTGTTTAAAGACGAAGAAAACCAGAACCCTATGTCAATGGCCTGCCAGTTTTTGGCCGCTAGGTTCACAGAGGGCTTTTTGCTTTGTAGTCCAAGTTACAAAAAAAGGTCTATATCTCACAGAATCCTAAAATTAACCTTTAGAGTCGGACGGCTTGTCGATTGTCTTAGCCAAGATTCGATGTTAGAAGGAACCACAAAGCGCGGCTTTCCCGGCCTCATCTGATGTCTGCCAGTCAGCAAGATGTTTTTCATGCAAGAGATGTAGCTGTATCAATTGCAGCAGATGTTGTCGGAAAAAGCTGCATGAATCAATCCACCTAAACTTGGTACAAATTATGTTTCTAGACACCGTCGCGCTTTCTCGGCTACAATTTGCCCTCACGGCCATTTTTCACATGTTGTGGCCGGTTTTAACAACGGGGATGGCCATTTACCTTGTTGTGATTGAGGGACTTTGGCTAAAAACCCGCAACCTAGATTACTACCGTCACGCTCGTTTCTGGTCAAAACTCTATGTGTTGAACTTTGGCATTGGCGTGGCCTCAGGCTTGCCGATGGCTTTTCAGTTTGGCATGAACTGGGCACCCTTTTCCGAAGCGGTGGGAGATTTTTTTGGAACCATCCTGGGCTTTGAGGGCACGATGGCCTTTATGCTGGAGGCCAGCTTTTTGGGGATCATGCTGTTCGGCTGGGAGCGCGTCCCGCCGGTGATTCACTGGATCTCGACGATCCTGGTGGCCTTTGGCGCCAACTTATCCACCTTTTGGATCCTGACGGCCAACTCTTGGCTGCAGACGCCGGCAGGTGGCGTGTTCGTCGATGGGAAATTTGTGGTGCGGGACTACCTGCAAGCTATTGTCAACCCCTTCATGGTCAACAGCTTTCTGCACATGTTTTTTGCCACCTTGGAAACCTCTTTGTTTGTTATCGGTGGCATCAGTGCCTGGTACATTCTCAAGCGGCGGCACAGCGAGTTCTTCTCCCGCTCCCTCAAAGTGGTCTTGGCAATGACCCTAGTGGTCGCCCCTTTGCAGGTGTTCGTCGGCCATCTGAGCGCGGAGCAAGTCTATCGCTATCAGCCGGCCAAGCTGGCGGCCATGGAGGCCCAGTGGGAGACGATCCCTGCCGGCGAGCGGGCAGACTGGAGCCTGTTGGCTGTGCCCAACGACCGCGAAGAGCGCAACGAGTGGGAGGTGAAGATCCCTGGCGCGCTGGGCTATCTGCTGGAGTTCAAACCCAGGCTGGATCGACCCATTCAAGGGCTCAAAAGCTGGGATCCCCAAAATCGTCCCCACATGGTCGGCCTGATCTACTACTCCTTCAGAACGATGGTGGCCATTGGTCTTTTTCTGGCCGGGCTTGTCGGAGTTACCCTTGTGCAATGGCTGAGGGGCAAGCTCTCAGTGGAGGCCCTTTCTCAGCAAAAGTGGCTGATGAGAGCTTGGATCTTCGCAGCACCCCTGGGATACATCGCCGTTGAAACCGGTTGGATCGTCCGCTGTGTGGGTCGGCAGCCCTGGATTGTGTATGGACAACTGCGCACGGTGGAATCGGTTTCGCCCCTGCCGGCAGGAGAAGTGCTGTTTTCTCTGGTTGGCCTGACCGCGTTGTACACTGTGTTCTTCGTTGCCGCTCTCTACTTTGGCAGCCGCATCATCCGCGAAGGGCCAAACCTGGAGTTGCCCGCCCCTGTCCCGGCAACGCAGCCGGTGATCGTGGTCGAGCCTGCCCGCCACGAACCGGATCGCCGTCCTGCAGAAGCTCGGTAGCAGCAGTTTGGTAGCCATCTAACTGGTGACTCCAAGTAGCAACAGGGCAACGTAGCAGGCCTATTCCCCACAGCAGTGAAACCCTTCGCTACGTCAACTCCCAACTTCCCTTCCCTAGAGGGAGAGGGACTGGGGATCGCCATCGGGAACTGTCTCGCACTGGTCAGAAATACTCAAAGCAGAGGGAACAGCGATGGAATCTTTTGAGCCTTTACAGCGGTTTCTGCCCCAGGTTTGGTTTTTTATCCTGGGCCTATTCCTATTTCTCTACGTTCTGCTGGACGGGTTTGATCTGGGAGTTGGTATCCTCTCCCTGACGGCCTCCAGCGAGACGCGGCGCAGCATTCTCATGACCAGCTTGGGCAATGTTTGGGATGCCAACGAGACGTGGCTGGTGTTGATGGGGGGATCCCTATTTGGATCTTTTCCTCTCGCCTACGCCACCATTCTCAATGCCCTCTACATACCCTTGGTGATCATGGTGGTGGGCCTGATCTTGCGGGCCGTTTCCTTCGAGTTTCGGGAAAACGCCGACAACAAGTTGGTGTGGAACCTGGCCTTTGGAGTGGGCAGCTTTTTGGCAGCCTTGGGCCAGGGATTTGCCTTGGGCAGCGTCTTCGAAGGGATCCAAGTGGACGAAGCCGGCCACTTTGCCGGCAGCCCCTGGGATTGGCTGACCTGGCGCACGCTGTTGGTGGCTCTTACTTTGATCCAGGGCTATGTGTTAATCGGCTCAGCCTACCTAATCGTTAAGACCACCGGCGAGCTTCAGGAAACCTACTACAAGACGGCAACCATCGCCACCTGGACAACTTTACTGGGGGCAGTGTTTATCACCATCAGCACTCCTATCATGTCCGAGCAGGCGCGTGCTCAGCTTTTCTCGCCCCCTCTTTTCTACATCTTTGCTGCCATCCCAGTTCTGGGACTTTTGTTGGTGGCGTTGTTGCTGCGCAGCCTGCGCCGGCGGGAAGAAAATAGCGTTTTGGTTTACACTTTTTTGATCTTTGCGCTTTCTTTTATCGGCTTGGGGTTCATGGTCTTCCCCAACATCATCCCCCCCAGCGTCACCATCTACGAAGCGGCGGCCTCCCCCAGCTCCCTGGTGTTTATGCTCACCTTTATTGGCTTTCTGATCCCGGTTATCTTGTCCTACAACATCTACAACTACGTGGTGTTCCGGGGCAAGATCGTGGTGCAGGAAGTGGCGGCGGAAGAGGCCAAAGTTCCAGAGGCAGTTTAAGCTGGCCTGAGGATGCAGCAATAACCCCGCCCGGTGATGGGCGGGGCAATTTTTTAGGTGCAATCGAACGTCTACAGAGAAAGGCTCTCACTCTCTCTTGAGCCATTGCCGGATCTGCTCGGCAGCTACATCGCGACCTCCCAACCCAAAAGCCAACGCCACCGCCACGGCAATCGCCCCCAGAACCAGACCAAAAGCCAACACCACAATGTCGGTGGCCACGCCCATCTGCTGCAGGGCCATGGCGCCAACAAAAACCAAGATAGCCACCCGCGCCGCCTGGGCCAGTACCCCTGAGGAAGGGCTACCCAAGCTCTTGATCATAGAGTGGGCCAAATTGGCCAAATAAAGACCGATCCCAAACACCAGGGCGCCGATGAGCACCCGACCGGAAATCAGCAACAGCCCCTGCACAATGTCGGTTAGGGCGGCAAACTGCAGCAACTCCACTGCCGGCACCGCCCCAAACAAGACCACGCCTACCCAGACCACCAAGCCGGCGATCTCGGAGGGAGTGCGACGTTTGGCAGCGGGATCCCCTTCAGGCTCAGGAGCAGCGGTCAGGGGCAAGCCCAGCCCCGCGACCAGACGGTCAAAACCCACCGCCTGCAGCAACTGGGTTACCAAGCTGGCCAAAAATTGCCCCAGCAAGTAAAAGACGGCCAGGATCAAAGCGGATCCCGCGATCATGGGAATGGCCCGCAACACCTGCTCCAGCATCGCCACCGCCGGATCGGAGATGGCCCGAATTTCCAAGGCATTCAGCGCCGCAATCACCGCCGGGATCAACACCAAGACATACACCACCGTCCCGACGATCTGGGCCAACTGGGGAACGCCAAAGCGTGCCCCCAACCGATTTGCCCCTGCTGCCACCAACAAATTGGAGACGATCCCACGCACGATGCGGGCCAAAAACCAGCCCACCACACCGATGATCAGCGCCCCCAAAATCCGCGGCACCATCGACAGCAACTGATCCAGCAGGTTTTGCACCGGCTGCAGCGGCCCCTGCAGGTTCAGGGTATCCAGGATGATCGGCAAAAAGAACAGCAGAATCAGCCAGTAAAGGGCATTGCCCAAAGTTTCATTCAGCAGGAAAGGGGTGACCTCTGTACCTCCCTCTTGGCCGGTTGGGGTTCCTTCTGCACCTGCCTCACCGGCAGTGCTTTCCTGCTGTAGAGGCCGGGCCAACTGCTCATCGAGGTTGAAACGCCGCAGCCCCTGGATGACTGCCAGCCGAGCAACAGTGGCCACCACCCAGCCCACAGCCAGCAGCACCAGCGCCCCACCCACCCGTGGCAGATAAACGAAGATTTCCCCCAAAAACCTGTTGAGCGGATCGGAGACAGCTTGAAGCTGCAGGGCATTCAGTACCGCCACCAACACAAAAGCAAGAATCACCCAGTAGACGGCAGCGGCCACCCAGCGCTCCGTTTGGGGCAGCTTCTCGCCGGGCTTTTGGCCCAAAACCCAAGCAGCCAAGCGATTGTCCAGTTGCGTCCTTTTGAGCAGTCCTCTAACGCCGAAGGCTACTGCCGTGGCCACTATCCAACCCAGAATTAAGATGGCAATCGCCGCAAGGAGATTGGGCATAAAATCGATAAGCCTAGACCAAAGACTGACGACAAAAGAGATGGCCTCATCTCCAATGGTGTTTCCAGAGGTGTCCATAATGATCCTCACAGCTTGAAAATGCTCAGGATGGACAGATAACAAGTGTAGGTTAACCTGAAGTGTTTTTTCAGGCAAGTTGGCCAAAGGGGGAATATGAAAAATATGTATTGAGGCAGAAATGTCGGATCTCGAAATAAAACTTCACATTCTATTAACCCAAGGGCTCCAGCCATCAGTCAAAGCTCCGATGGGCCATCGAACGGTAAGGATCGAATTCAAGTTGTTGATACCGCAGATTATAGCTTTTCCCCACCGAGCAGGAGCTTTGTAGATTAAGTCAGGATCTCTGTTGTACGATGGATGCGGCTGCATTGGCTAGAGTCAGTGCTGCTGGGAGGAACTGTAGCGGGCAGTTTGCATCCACAGAATGAGAGCATTTTGATGACCTATATAAAGAATCAAACGGGCAATCGACACTCGGTCAATGGGTTGGATCCCCTGTAGCCTTGATATGCTTAGCCTATTGGCTTGCTCACTGTCTGACCTAGGGTGTATCCCGAAATACGTTTGCAGTTCTTCAATTTACAATTGATAGCCTTCTAAATCGGTTTCTTCCAATACACCAGCGCATCTTCTCCGTTGTAATACCCCTTGCGACGTCCCAGCCGTTGAAACCCTGCCGATTCGTACAGGCGGATTGCCGCTTGATTGGAAGCCTTTACCTCCAGAGTGGCCCAGCGGCAGCCTGCTGCTCTCGCTTGGTTCAGCAGTTCTTCCAGAATCCGCCGGCCCAAGCCCTGTTGCCGGTGCTCGGGATCCACCGCCAAGGAGATGATATGTGCTTCTTCTTCAATACGCCAGAGAATGCCGAAGCCCACCAGCTCTTTTGTCGTCTGCGTCGGCGAGGTGGGGCCTGGAGAGGGAAGGGGGAACTCCGTTTGGCCCAAGCCACACGGGGCGCCAACGGCAACGGGTTCCGCCACTACACCAATCACCGTGCTTGTGGGTCGTTCCAGCTCCGCTCGATATCCCTGTTCTCCCCAGTATCCTCCGTAACACCGTCGATCCAGCTCCAGCAGTTGGGGCAGGGCAGTGATGTCCAACAGCTGCAGCCGATAACTCGTACCGCTCATGGTGGCCTAGTCCCGCAATTCGCAGAATTCCGCCAACAACAACTGCCCCAAGGGATCGTCATCGGGAGCCGCATAGGGCAAGGCTCTGCGGCTGATGCTCAAGATTTTGCCCCCCGATTGGGGATGGTGCTCCGCACCGCTTTCGCGAACAGGCTTGAATTCGTAGTCGATCCCTTCGGTGAAGCCGGCTTCCTGTAGGTAGTCTTGGGCGGCTTTGAGGATCCCTTCTCGCAGTTGCGCTTTGACCGCAGGGGCCATGAGGTGGCGAACAAACCACTGGGCGCTGGCGGGATCCACCTCGGCCAGGTATTGGAGGGCAGGGGTCAACACAGCAGGGCGCTCTTGAGGGGACAAGCCGTTCACCTGCTGAGCTACCGCGGGCACATCCCGCCGTTGCATGGCCTGGATCAGGGCTTGTGTGGCTGGAGAAAATGAGGGATCCTGCGCTTGGCTCATGGCTGGGGGTACCAGAGGGATTCGAGGGTGCGAACAATGGTCTCTGCTTGCTGTAGGGAAGAAGCGGTCGGCAGACAGACGGTCACATGGCCCAGTTTCCGCCCTGGGCGGGCAGGGGTTTTGTGGTACCAATGCACCGTGGCATTGGGGAGCTGGGCCAGGCGCTGCCGCTTTTCTGGGTAATCGCTGGTGGAATGCTCATAGCCCAAGAGATTGACCATCACTGCCCCCCCACACTTGAGGGAGGGATCCCCCAAAGGCAGGCCGAGGATGGCCCGCAGGTGTTGCTCGAATTGTGAGGTGTGGCAGGCTTCCAGGGTGTAGTGGCCGGAATTGTGGACCCGCGGCGAGATTTCGTTGATCCAGATCCCGGCCTTGGGGTGGGGCGGCGGCACCCAGAACAGCTCGATGCCAAACACGCCAACTGCACCCAATTTTTCCATCAGATCGGCTGCTAAGCGCCGGATCTCGGCCTCGGTGGTTGGGGGGATGCGGGCAGGCACCAGGACATGGCGGCAGATTTGCTCAATCTGCACAGTTTCCACCACCGGGTAAACCCGGATCTCTCCCTTCAGCCCCCGCGCCACCATCACCGCCAACTCCCGCTCAAACGGGATCCATTCCTCCAGCAATAGCGGGATCCCCTCAGATTGGCCAATGGCCTGCTGCAAAGCCACTCGGTCGCGCAAGATGCAGGTGCCCTGCCCATCGTAGCCCTGCCGCCGTCGCTTGAGCACCACCGGAAAGCCCAGTCCAGCCAGGTCTGCCGAATCCAACACCGCCTCCAGCGGAAAAAAAGTCGGCACCGGCAACCCCAACCGCGCCAGGAACTGCCGTTGGTGCAACTTGTCCAGCAGCGGCTCTAGCGTGCTGAGGCTGGGACGAAAGCGGGATCCCTCCGGATCCAGTTTTTTCAGCTCCGGCAGAGGGATAAACTCGTTTTCAAAAGTAACCACCGGGCAGCGCTCCAACAACTGGGCCGTGGCCTGGCTGTCGGCTACGGATCCCCAAACCACCCCATCGGCCACTGCCACCGCCGGATCGGTGGGAGCAGCAGCCTGCACCACCAGCGGGATCCCCATCTGGCGAGCTGCCAAGGCCAACATCTGCGCCAACTGCCCGCCGCCAATCACCCCCACAGGTTGGGATCTCTGGTCTTTTGAGGATACCTGGGTTTCCACAGCCGTACCGTTATACTGGGTGGTGGGCCGCTGTCCATTGCTTCTTGGATCCAGAACCCCATTATGGGACCCCTTGCCCTGCAGCGCTAGGAGAAAAACGGTGGAACCCTCTCAACCCTCTGAGCTGAGAGCTCTAATCAACCGGGCTTTGGCAGATAAGGTCTTAACTCGCGCTGAACAACAGCAGATCCTCAATGCCGTCATGGCCGATCAAGAAATTTCCCCAGAAGAGCATGACTCTAGTCAATAATA
>NZ_JANSHV010000002.1:0-6029 GCF_047461775.1 Synechococcus sp. R6-5 | reverse complement strand
GTATAGTCCAGCGTATCATTGACTAGAGCCTTGCTCTGCCCCGCCTCAGACTGAGGTTCTAGCACCGAAGGGTAGTGCGCTACACTCGCCGAGATTGGGTTTTGAGTGTAGGATCCCTGCCCAAAAGTTGCTGTGGCTGCTATGACTAGGGCAGTGGGTGGTGAGGGATCGTGATGAAGACTTCACAGCTTGCAAAAGGATGCCTGCTGATCGATTGTCGGGGCTTTGATGAAAAGACGATAAACCTGTTTTTGGCACCTGGGCCCGATCCCTATCGGGAAACAGAAGAATTTCTCCTGGACTGCGAGATGCGGGCAGATGAGCTGCCCCGTTATCTGCGGCGGGCCTTGCTGGAGTTTCAGTTGTATTCCAATTCGGAAGGGATCCTGCTGCTGCGGGGCTTGCCCGTGGATCCCGGACTTGACCATACCCGCACCCCGGCTCTGGCGCAGCGCTCCGAGGAGAAAACCACTTTTGTCAGCGAACGCTGCTTGGCGATGATCGGCAGCCGCTTGGGGCATTTGGTCTCCTACATCCAAGAAAAAAACGGGGATTTGTTTCAAAACTTGGTGCCTACTCCCGACAGCGAAGAGGTGCAATCTTCCGAGGGATCCCGCACTCGGCTACAGTTTCACCGCGAGACGGTTTTTCATCCCTACTCACCAGAGTTTTTGCTGCTGTTTTGCCTGCGCCCCGACCATGATCGTGTGGCGGAAACCACCTACGCCAGCATCCGTCATGTCCTGCCTCTGCTAGGAGAGCGCGATCGAGAGCTGCTGTTTGAACCCCTGTATCGCACTGGCATCGACTACTCCTTCGGCAACCGGCAAGCCCTGATCAATGGACCCATTTTGCCGGTGCTGTATGGCCGTCGAGAGGATCCCTTCTGGAACTACGACGAAGACCTGATGGTGGGGCTCACCCCCGAAGCCAGTCTGGCTCTAGAAGCCCTGAGGAAGGGAATCCACGCTGTCTACCGAGGCATCAAGCTGGAAACAGGGGATCTGCTCTGTATTGACAATCGCCGCACCGTTCACGGACGGACTGCCTTCTCTCCCCGCTACGATGGCTTCGACCGCTGGATCCAGCGCTCATTTGTGGTGCGGGATCTCGGCCTTTCGGCAGGGGATCGCCATCCCGGTGAGCGCATCATTCGCACCGCCTTCGCAACAGATGATGAGGCCCAAGCTGCCCTCAATGGGGAGCAGGTCTGTCTCAGAAGATCCTGAGAAGTTCGCAGACTTCAGCGCCATCCATAGCTCAAGTCCGTAAAAGTACTATTGGCGATTTCCCCGAAAGAGTTTGGATGAGTCGCCCCAGATTCTGATGTCAAAATACGTGATCCTCACGATGGCTATCGCAGAGCGTTTCCAGCATTCTAGGCTTATGAGCCAAAGCCATCAATTCTTCTCACGATTGTGAGGTTAAGATGAGCATTCGCCAGATCATCGATGAGGTTTTACAATCTTCGGTTTTAACTCTGCAGCAGGAGTCCAGCATTAACCAAATCCTCTGGGAAAAAAACTATGATCTATCTGATCTAGAGGCTTTAGATAAGCTGGTGGAAGCCATTTTGCGCCAAGAGGTAAGGGCTGCTTCCGATCCCTGCTAGAAACCTAGCCTTGCTTGCAAACGACGGCAGATCTTGCTCAAAACTTACACACTTACACAACGCACAACTGAGAGCAATTGTGCATGCTCCTAGCATGAGTCGGGATGAGATTCCAATCTCTCGACAATTTCCCGGATTAAATGCTCATCAGAGCGATTGATCTCGGGGTGGAAAGGCGCCTGTTTTAAGTAGCGCTTGAGATCCTGGCAGGCTTGCTGCCAACGGCCCAACTGATAATACAACAGCCCGCGATCCCTTAGGTGGGGCAAGGATTCAGGGATCAACAACAAGATCCGTTCCGCTGCTGCCAAAGCGGGTTCCAGTTCGGCGCGGCTCAGATAAATTTGCTTGAGGTTGTTGAGCAAGCGTACCAAGATCAGGCGGGGAGGGGTGGGGCGTAGGTGGTGTTCTTGGAAAGGGATCCCAGGCCCGTAGATTTGCGACAAAAGCTCTTGACAATCTTCTGGAAATAAAATCTCCCCCTGCTGAAAGGGATCCACAAAAATCTCGGCGCCTGCAAACAGGGGCCGGATTAAAAAGTGGCCGGGCATGCCCACTCCTGCCATGGGAAAATCGATCCGCCGCGCCAGCTCTAGATAGATCAGCGACAGCGTAATCGGGATCCCGGTGCGCCGATCGATCACTTCGTTCAAAAAGCTGTTGCGTGGGTCGTAATAATCTTCGCGATTGCCACGAAAGCCCAGATCCTCAAAGAGATAGTGATTCAAGATCTTGATGACCCGCAGGGGATAACGCTCCGGGGGAAGGCGCTCTTGCACCTCTGCGGCCATCTCATCCAGAGCGGCCACATACTCTTCCACCTCCAGATCGGGATAGGCTTCCTGGGCAATCCAGAGGGCCGCCCGACCCAGATCGATGGGCTCCGATTGGATTTCAAGGGCAAAGCGTTGACGGGCAGCAGGAATGCTCATGAAATGTTAAATATTAAAAATATTGAGGTTCTTTGCAAGGATCTCGGTTAGAACAGCAGCGTGCAAAAGCTGGTCAACAGCAAGGTCACCGCCGTCAGGAGCAGGCTAAAGCTCCAAAGCCGCAAAGCGGCAAGCAGCAGGATCCCGATCACCCAAATCAGCAGAGCATTCCAATAGGGTCGGTTGGGGGCTTTGGACACATTAATTTTCTGGAAGAAGGGCAGCAGGATGAACGATACATCCAACAACAGGCGCGGCAGCCGCAAATCGTCCGGCAGCGGCAGATCTCGCACCGCCAAATAAAGCAGCCCCCAGCTCAACAAAAGCGGGATTAGGAGCAGATAGTTGGATTCGGCCAGCAAGGGTCGATCCACCACCAGCGGAAACAGAGGGCTGATCCCCCAGAGCAGATAGAGATAAAAGTTGAAGTTCAGCAGCGGCTGCAGCAGAGGGGGCACCTTGAAGCGTTGACCTTGGGATCCGATCCCGTTTACCTGAGCTGCAATTTTCTGGCCCAGGGATCCACCTTTTTGAGGGGCTTGCGCTGCCGGGGCCGCCCGCCAACCGCAGTGGTCGCAGTAGGGAGACTTGAACCGGTAGGCTGGGATCGGCTTGCCACAGGAAGGGCAACGTTGGATCGGACGAGGTTGAGAACTGGAAGCCATGACCACCCCGCGGTACTTCTGCCTTAGCATGCCCCAATGGCTCTCAGTTTACTCCCAGGGCAAACGACAATGTAATACAGGCTGCCCCCAAAGCCGCGCCGGCCATGACCTGAACGGGAGTGTGCCCCAGCAATTCTTTCAGGTAGGGTTCTGGAAAACGGTCGGCGCCCTTTTCTTCAAACCATTCTTCCAGGAGGCGATTCAGCACCCGCGCCTGTTTTCCAGCGGCTTGGCGGATCCCCGCGGCATCGTACATCACCACCAATGCGAAAACCACCGTCGCGGCAAACAGCAGGCTGTCCCAGCCTTCCTGCATCCCCACCCCAATGGACAAAGCCGTCACCAACGCTGCGTGGGAGCTGGGCATTCCCCCGGTTTCCACCAAGACTCGCAGGTTAACCTTGCCTGATCGCACATAGGAAAGGATCAGCTTGATGGCTTGGGCCAACACACTGGCCAGCAAAGCAACCCAGAGGACATGATTGGCCATCAACTGTTGCAGCATACGGCTCTCCAGCACAGACATGCGAGCAGGGTCTCCAGGGATCCCATCTAACTTGTCCTCTTGTCCTGCCCTAATGCTGACGGCGAGTGATGAAGTCCGCCAGGGCCAACAGCGGCTCTGCCCGCGATCCATAGGGGCGCAACGCTTCCTTGGCCGATTGAATCAGCTCCTCGGCTTTTTGCCGGGAGGCCTCTAGGCCCAACAAGCTGGGATAGGTGGCTTTGGCAGCAGCTTGATCCTTGCCTGCCGTTTTGCCCAGTTGCTCGCTGGTGGCGGTGATATCCAAAATGTCGTCCACAATCTGAAAGGCCAAGCCAATATCGCGGGCGTAGCGGCTCAGGCGGTCCAGCAGCTCCTCATCTCCCCCCGCCAGGATCCCTCCCGAAACCACCGAGACTTCCAATAGAGCGCCGGTCTTGTGGCTGTGAATGTACTCCAGAGTTTCCAGGGAAATGGCTTTGCCCTCCGACTCCAGATCCACCACCTGTCCCCCCACCAAACCGGTTGCCGCCACAGCATGGCCAATGCGGGCGATCACCTGTAACACCAACTGCGGCGGTACCCCCTGAGTTTGGCTAGCAATGTGCTCAAAGGCAAAAGCCAGCAGGGCATCTCCCGCCAAGATGGCAATGTCTTCGCCGAACACCTTGTGGTTGGTGGGTTTGCCGCGGCGAAAGTCGTCATTGTCCATGGCCGGCAGATCGTCATGGATCAGCGACATGGTGTGGATCATTTCCAGGGCACAGGCGGTAGGCAGAGCCTGCTCCACAGTGCCGCCGGCCAACTCGCAAGCAGCCAGACAGAGGATGGGCCTGAGGCGCTTCCCCCCTGCCAATAGGCTGTAGCGCATCGCCTCGTAAATGCGCTCCGGATAGGCGGGAACCAAAGCTGCAGAGAGAGCTTCTTCCACCTGTTGCTGACGCTGGCTCAGGTAGGCTTTCAGGTTAAAGGTTTGGGCAACCAAGCGGGGTTTCCTCTCAACTCGGCAATGGGGGGATCCTTGTCGAGCCGTTCTTCAACAGACTTGTCAGGTGTCATTATCTCATGTCCACTTTAATTGGGGATCCCAGCCCAGAGGCCAAAAGGGTAAGAAGTAACAGCAAGTTGCAGCCGATGAAGAAACTGCAGGGATCCTGAGCCGCCAACTTGCGGTTGCTGTCGCCACAATGTCAGGATTCATAAGGATCTTTAGCCGGATTGCCCTCCTATGTCCCACTCGCCTGTTCAGCTCAGCGCCACCTCCTCCACCGCCAGCGGTGCGGAGCACTTGGGTGACCGTTTGCTGCGGGCGGCCCGAGGGGAAGTGCTGGATCGCCCTCCAGTTTGGATGATGCGCCAGGCGGGTCGCTACATGGCGGCCTACCGCGAGCTGCAAAGCAAGTACACCTTTAAGCAGCGTTGCGAGATCCCGGAGCTGGCCGTCGAGATCTCGTTGCAACCGTTTCGGGCCTTTGCCCCTGATGGGGTGATCCTGTTCAGCGATATCCTCACCCCCCTTGAGGGCATGGGCATCCCCTTTGAGCTGGTGGAGCATCAGGGGCCAATCATCGACCCGCCGATTCGTTCCCAAGCCCAAATTGAACGCATCCGCCTCCTGGAACCGGAAGAAAGTCTGCCTTTCATCAAGACCATTCTCAGCACCCTGCGCCGCGAGGTGGAAGGAAAAGCAACGCTGCTGGGATTTGTCGGCTCCCCCTGGACTCTGGCCTGCTATGCCGTGGAAGGGCGCAGCTCCAAAGATTATGCCCACATCAAAAGCTTGGCCTTTACACAGCCGCCATTGCTGCATCAGTTGCTGAGCAAGCTGGCCGACAGCATTGCCCGCTACGTGATCTACCAGATCGAGGGCGGTGCCCAGGTGGTGCAGTTGTTCGATACTTGGGCCGGACAGCTCAGCCCAGTCGATTACGAGTGTTGGGCCTTGCCCTACCAAAAGCAAATTGTGGATCAGGTGAAAGCTCGGTATCCGCAGGTGCCACTGATCCTCTACATCAACGGCAGCGCCGCTTTGCTGGAGCGGGTGGGCAAAGCCGGCATCGACGTGTTCAGCCTCGATTGGATGAGCGACATGGCAGAGGCCAGGGCTCGCCTGGGATCCCTAGCGGTGCAGGGCAATCTGGATCCAATGGTGTTGCTGGGATCCCCGGAGTTCATCCGGCAGCGCACCCTAGAGGTGATTCGAAAAGCCGGATCCCGTGGACACATCATGAACTTGGGCCATGGCATCCACCCAAGCACTCCAGAGGCCAATGTCCATCACTTTTTCGAGACGGTGCGCCAGTCGGCAGAGCTGATACATTTACGCTGAACACTGC
>NZ_JANSHV010000001.1:0-15863 GCF_047461775.1 Synechococcus sp. R6-5 | reverse complement strand
AGGACTCCGTCCCGCTAACGCGATCGGGCTGGGCTTAACCCTCTGGCAGCGATCCTTTGAGGTCGTGAATACCGAATGGCTACGCTGGTGTGATCGGGAGGGGCAGGTTTTGCCCACCGGCGAAGAAAAGGCTGCTCTGGAACAACAGCGCGCTGAGGCAGAACGCCAACGGGCCGAAGCCCTTTTGGAGCTGCTGCGTTCCCACGGCAAAGGACTCCGTCCCGCTAACGCGATCGCACCGCCGGCAGCCTGAAAAATCCCGTCCCTAACGGGGCTTCCATTGTCCATTGCCTATCCACCGCCATGTCTACCCTCCCCAGCAGCAGCGAAGCCGCCCAACGGGCCGCCCGCCTGGAAAAAGCCCAACACCTGCGGGAACAAGGGATCCCGCCCTATGCCTATTCTTTTCCTGTTACCCATCTGGCTGCCGAGCTGCAGGAGCAATTTGCCGACCTAGAGCCCGGCGGCGAGCGGGAGGATGTGCAGGTGGCGGTGGCCGGGCGGATCCGGGCGCGGCGGGTCATGGGCAAGCTGGCTTTCTTTACCCTTCAGGATCGCTCCGGCACCATCCAGCTTTACCTGGAGAAGCAACGGCTGACGGAGCATATGGGGGAGTTGGCCTTCAAGAACTTGGACAAGCTCATCGACGTGGGCGATTGGCTGGGGGCCAAGGGCTGCCTCAAGCGCACCGAAAAAGGGGAATTGTCGGTGCGGGTGGACGAGTACCAGGTGCTAACCAAGGCGCTGTTGCCGCTGCCGGACAAGTGGCACGGCCTGCGGGATGTGGAGAAACGCTACCGCCAGCGCTACGTCGATCTCATCGTCAACCCTGAGGTCAAGCAGACCTTGCTCGACCGCGCCCAGATCATCCGCTCCCTGCGGCAGACTCTGGAAGAGCGAGGTTTTGTGGAAATTGAGACGCCAGTGTTGCAGGTGATCCCCGGCGGGGCGGAGGCGCGACCCTTCATCACCCACCACAACGCTCTGGATCTGGATCTCTACCTGCGCATTGCCACCGAGCTGCACCTGAAGCGGCTGGTGGTGGGCGGGATCGAGCGAGTCTATGAAATTGGGCGGGTCTTTCGCAACGAAGGCATCTCCACCCGCCACAACCCGGAGTTCACCTCTCTAGAGGCCTATCAAGCCTTCGCCGACTACCACACCATGATGGAGCTGACGGAAACCCTGGTCTGCAACGCCGCCCTGGCGGTGCGGGGATCCCTGCAGCTCACCTACCAAGGGGAAGCCATCGACCTCACCCCTCCCTGGCGACGGGTGACGATGCAGGAGCTGGTGGAGGAGGCCACTGGCATTTTCATCGATGTGGAAAAGGGATGCCCTGAAGAGCTCTTGCCGGCCTTGGCCGCCCAAGGGATCCCCAATCTCTCACCCCAGGACTCCCCCGGCCAGTTGCTGGTCAAAGCCTTTGAGCACTGCTGCGAGAGCCGCCTGCGCCAGCCCACCTTTGTTCTGGACTACCCCCTGGAGGTGTGTCCCCTCACCAAGCCCCACCGCAGCAAACCGGGGTTGGCCGAGCGCTTCGAGCTGTTCATCGTTGGGCGGGAGACGGCCAACGCCTACTCCGAGCTCACCGATCCGGTGGATCAGCGGCAGCGGCTGGAGGCCCAGGCAGCCCTGAAGGCAGCCGGAGATGAGGAGGCCCACTTTCTGGATGAAGACTTCCTCACGGCCTTGGAATATGGCCTGCCCCCCACCGGCGGCCTGGGCGTGGGGATCGACCGCTTGGTGATGCTGCTGTGCGACGCTCCCAGCATTCGCGATGTCATTGCCTTTCCGCTGCTGCGGCCCGAGACGGGAGAAGTGGCGGAGGAGGCTTGAGCCGATCCCTCTAACTGTCCATTCAAATCCCATCGATTTCTAAGAGAGGTTGGAGGTGGCCGCGGCGACGGCGCGGAGCCTTTGGGAAGTGTCTCAACCTATTTTGAAATAACTAGCGATAACGTCTTCCAAAAGCCGACCTTCGTACCCTTGCATCTGGAGGGCAGCCTGGAAATCCTGGCAGGCTCTCTGCCAATCCCCAAGGGCAGTCCGGGCCAGGGCGCGGTTGAGGTGGGCCTTGAGGTGGCAGGGATCCCCCTCCTTCGCGTCAGCAGTGCAGAGTGTTATGGCTTGGTCGTAGTCGCGGATGGCCGCCGAAAAATCCCCCTGTTGGGCGTAGGCCCAGCCGCGGTTGTTCAAAACCCAGACCCGCTCCTGGGGATCCAGCTCCAGTTGCAGCAGTCGGGTGTAGTCTTCCAAAGCTTTGTCCGTCTGTCCCGCGCGATCCCACAAGAGAGCTCGGCAGAGCAAAGCAGGGCGCTCCTGGGGGTTCAAGGCCAGGGCCCGCGTGTAGTCGGCAATGGCCAGCTCAGGGCAATTGGCCTGCCGGTGTAGATCCCCCCGTTGACGGTAGGCCAGGGCAGCATTGGCCACCCCCCAGTCTCGGTCAAGACTCAGGGCTTGGTCGAGATCCGCCAGTGCCATCTCTTGATCCCCCAAAGCCAGATGCACCCTTGCCCGCAAAGCAAAAGCCTGAGAAGCCTGCGGTTGCTGCTGGATCAGCGCCGTGAAATCGGCCAACGCCCCAGCCAGATCCCCCCTCTCTTGGCGACACAAGCCCCGATACAACAGGGCTTCGGTGACCAGCACTTCTGGATCCCCTGGGCTGGCCAGCTCCAAGACCCGATCCCAATCGGCTATTGCCCCCTCCAGGTTGTGGCGCAGGCGGCGGACTTGGGCCCGCTTCAGGTGGGCCTCCAGATAGAGCTGCCGGGACTGTTCCCCGTCTTGGGCCTCTTCCTGGATGACTTGGTCGAAGTCGGATTCAGCCTGCGCGTAGTACCCCAGCTCCAAGGACTCCGTCCCGCTGACGCGATCCTGCTCCGCACGGTTGGTAGGGCCATCGGTGCCGCGCACCGCCAACGTCAACAACAGAGAGCCGCGGGCCAAGCGGGCCATCCTGTGTTGGGGATCCCGCTGCAGCAGACGGTTTAGATCTTGCAAGGCCGCTTCGGTCTGACCCAACTGCTGCAGGGCTTGTCCTCGGTGCCACAGCGCTTCCCTGTGGTCAGGATCCTGCTGCAAAACCCGGCTGAGATCCTGAATGGCGGAATCCCAGTTGCCCACCTGTCCATGGGCCATGCCCCGTCCCAGCCAAGCCGTCCAGTCCTGAGGATCCTGCCGCAACACCTCGTCGTAGTCGGCAATGGCCTCTGGCCACCGGCCCAGCTGTCGGCACAACTCAGCTCGCTCTTGGCGCAGATCCCGCCGTTCCGGCTGCAAGCGCACCGCCTCGTTCAACTGCTCCAAGGCCGCCTGCAGATCTCCCGTCTGGATTTGGGCCCGCGCCAGATCTCGGCGGATATCCGCCTCGGCCACTGCCACCCCCAGCGCCAAAGCCTGGTGGTAATCCTGGATGGCCCCCAGCCCATCTCCCAGAGCAGCCCGCACTTGGCCGCGATGGAAATAAGCCAAGCCCGACTGAGGATCCCCTTGCAGAGCTTGGTCGAAATCGGCCAGCGCTCCCTGCCAATCCCCCAACCGTTGCCGTGCCATACCGCGGCGCAGATGGGCATTAACCAGCAGCTCCGGCCCGCGTGGGATCCCCCACTGCAACACCTGCGAGAAGTCCTCACAGGCTGCCGGCCAATCTTCCCGCTCAGCATGGAGTTGGCCGCGGTTGAAGTAGAGCTGAGGGTTCTGCGGATCCCGCTCCAGGGCAGCCGTGTAATCCTGCAGAGCCGCTAGGGGATCCCCCAACAGCCAATGGATTCGCCCGCGGCTGCTGTAGGCACTGGCATCTTGGGGATCCAGAGCGATGGCCTGGCTCAAGTCCGACAAAGCCGCTTCGATGTTGCCCAAGTCCAGGTGGGCAATGCCTCGGTTGAGGTAGGCTTTGGCCATCTGGGGATCCAGCTCCAGGGCGCGGTTGAAGTCTGCCAGAGCGCCGCCGGGATCCCCCAGCCCCTGGCGAGCCAAGCCCCGGCAGAGATAGGCCCGCGACAGGTTGGGATCCAGACGGAGAGCCTGTTCACAATCGGCCAGCGCCGGCTCCAGGGTGTTGCTGCTCAGGTAGGCCATGGCCCGCTGCAAGTAGAGATCCGCCTGGGCTGCCGCCTCTGCCTCAGGTAGCTCAGTGGCCTCAGCAGACCGTAGGGATAGGGCCTGAGAAAAATCTTCAACGGCCCCTTGGGGATCCCCCAACGCTTGCCGGGCCAGGCCCCGGTGGTAATAGGCTTTGCCGTGGCGAGGATCCAACTGCAGCGCTTGGGTGTAGTCCTCGACGGCCCCTTGCAAATCTGACAACTGGACCCGCGCCACTCCCCGGTTGAAGTAGGCTTCCCCGTCCTGAGGGTCCCGCTTGATCACCTCGGAAAAATCGGCTGCTGCCCCCTGCGCATCTCCCAGATGGCCGCGCACCACGCCGCGGTTGAAATAGGCCCGCACATCTTCCGGGTTGAGCTCAATGGCCCGCGAATAGTCTTCGATGGCCTGCTGCTGCTGATTGAGTTGCCGGTAAGCATTGCCACGGTTGTAGTAGGCCACCGCCCATTGTGGGTTGAGGCCGAGAGCCTGGGTGTAGTCGGCAACAGCTCCCTCGTAGTCCTCCAGCCGGTAGCGGGCAATGCCGCGGTTGAAATAGGCGCGGGCGTCCCCTGCCAGTTGAATAACTTGGGTGTAATCTGCGATGGCCCCTGCCAAGTCCCCACTTTTGTAGCGGGCGCTGCCCCGCTGGCTGTAGGCACGGCTGTTTTGGGGATCCAATTGAATGGCCAACGTACAGTCGGCAATCGCCCCCTGGAAATCCCCTTGGCGAGCTTTCTCCTGTGCGCGGGCCAACAGGCGCGTCACCAAAACCTGATCCACCGAAACATCGCCGAGCGTCGCCTCTTGGGGAAAAGGCAACAGGGGCCGCAGCGCCTCCAACACTTCAGCAGCGGACTGGAAGCGCTCTTGCCAGTGGGGGCAGATCAGGCGATCCAAAATCTCGGCCAGCTCCTCGCTGACCTGAACCAAATCCCGCCAGAGCAGTTGGCCGGTGCGGGGATCATCCCGGATCTTATGGGGAGGACGACCGGTGAGGGCTTGGATGGCCAGCACCCCTACGGAGTACAGGTCGCTGCAGGGCTGGGGCTTGCCGTTGAGCTGTTCGGGCGCCATGTAGCCAACCGAGCCAATCACCGTCGCCAACTGAGTTTGGCCGGGGGCATGGCTGACCAACCGCCCCACTTCCTTGACTGCCCCAAAGTCGATCAACACCAACTTGCCATCGGCATCGCGGCGCATCAGGTTGGCCGGCTTGATATCCCGATGGACGATCTGGTGGGCGTGTACATGGCGCAGGATCTCCAAAATATCCCACAACAGTTTCAAAACCTCGGCCTCGCTCAGCGGCTTGCCCGGGATCAGCTCCTGGCTGAGATCATGCCCGGCAACAAACTCTTGCACCAAGTAAAAATCCTGATCCTGCTCGAAGTGGGCCAAAAGGCGGGGCACCTGGTCGAAGTGGTTGAGCCGGTTGAGAACCTTGGCTTCCCGTTCAAAGAGCTTGCGAGCCGTGGCCAACGTATAGGGATCCGTGGAGAGGGGGCGAAGGCGCTTGACGACGCAAGGGCTATCGAAGGTGTCTTGATCCACCGCCTTGTAGGTTACGCCAAACCCTCCTTCCCCGAGGGGATGGAGAATGCGATAGCGTCCCCTGAGCACACTTCCCGCTCTGATCTTGTCTTCCATAGCCAAGCCAGTCGCCTGAGCGGAGCAGCCTTTTGCCACTACGAGCTGGCTCGATTCTGCCACAGGCCGACGCCCTTGGGCGGAGCAACCCACAGCTCCTATCCAGGGTCTTTTTCTGCTTTTTCTTTTCGCGATCTTCAATGTCTGTAACAATTCAGTCAGAGAGAAACCGCGATCTGACCTCGCCGCTCTTCAAAATCGCTGATCAGCAGTCTCACCTCGATCTGCCATTCCCCCGCCAGGGCCAGAGGCACATTTTCCACCACAAATTGGCCAGGCCTATCCGGCGCTACAGTACGGCGTAGAGGGGGGATCCCCTGTTCTGGCAGGGAAAACCCAAGGGTCAATTCCTGAGCCGGGATCCCTTTCACTTCAACTTGGATCTGGTTTTCTCCGGGACGACAGGGCAGAATCCTCAGGTGCAGGCTGCCTTCCGGCCAGTTCAAGCTCTCTTCACAACTGGTCTGCCAACCTGATTCCAGGGGGGATCCCATGCCCTGCCTCCCATGACTGGGGGGAGCCTGGGCCACCAGGAAGCTGGTCAAGGCCAGCACCAGAATCAGCCCCACCAACTCCAGGCGGACGATCCGGCGCAGCGACCGGCCCACCGTCTGCCCACCCTGTTGCAATGCCGGCACCAGCCGAAACTTGTTGTGGGCGCCCAGCCCCACCATCATCAGCACCAGCAGCAGCTTGGCCCAGAGATACTGCCCATACGGATGATCCCAGTCCCAGCCGCGGTGGATCCCACCCATTCCCACCCCTGCCAGGATCAGTCCGGGCACTGCCCAGGTGGCCACGTCAGAAAACCGTTGGATGATGCCTACAGATGGGTAGGGAGCAGATTCCTTGCCCAGCAGGCGCTCCAGCCCCCACAACCCTCCCAACCAGAAAGCTGAACCGGCCAGATGCAGCCCCAGCAGCGCCATTGTCCCCATCGGATGCTCACTGGTGAGAGCATGGCCAATGGGCAAAAAGGAGCCGAGCACCAACACCGACCCCATACCGCTGGCCCAGACGGCACCTCCCTCACAGGCCCAGATCAGGATCCCTAGCCCCACCAGCCGCAGCCCTGTACCCCAACCGTAGGGAGAAAGCATCACACGCAGCAGCTCTCGCCCATTAAAGTAAGGGTAGAGCTGGGCCAAATGCAGACTGAAGGCCACCACGGTCAAGCTGAGGGTGATCCAAGCTGTCGCAAAAGCCCAAGATAAGGGCTCCGCCCCGCTGACGCGATCAGAATCGGCGAAACTGCTCCGCTGCCCCCGCAACAGTCGCCACCAGCCCAGCACCCCCACCACAAAAAGGCTGCCCAAGTAGATCCCCCAGCGTACCCCCACCAGCGGCCAGTACAAGGGATCCCTTCCTTGAAGCTGGGTCGCCCTCACCGTCTGAACTCGCTCCGGATCCGCTCCCACCAGGAAAACAAACGAACCGCTTACCGGATGAGAATCGGCAGAAATGGCCCGCCAGCTGACAATGTAAACTCCCTCGGGGATCCCCTGCGGCAAATCCCCCTGCGGTGCCTCACCCCTGGTCACCCGATTTTCCAAGGGCAGAGCTCGTCCGTTGCTGTCTAAAACCTGGAGCTGTGTGATCTGCACCGGCTCATTGAAAACAAGCCGCACCTGGGCCGGAGCTTCCTGCAACACTGCCCCATCCTCCGGGAAGGTGGATAGCAAGCTGGCATGGGCAAAAACGGGCTGGATCCCGGCCACCCACAGCAAGGCGCAGAGGATCCCAGACCAAATCCAAGCAAAACCCCTTTTGGGATGAAACATGCTCCTAAGCAGACCGCTTAGCGGGTACCGTGACCATGCCCATGTCCATGCCCGTGGCCGTGCCCATGTCCACTGTCTCCACCTGTCAGCTTCAGCAGCGGAGCCGGCTCCGGCAAACTGTTGGGATCCTCGCCAGGCTGAGCCACCTGAATCCAGCGGTACATGCCCTGCTCGCACTCCTGAATCACTGGGATGGGGATGACCTCACCGGGGCGATTCGGCAGCTTGAGGCTGATGCTGAACTCATCCATGAACTCATCGGGCAGCGAGCCGCCGCTCCAGATCACCTCGGCAACCGTTTCGGTAATCATCTTCCCATGCGACTCATAGGGGGTCTCCAGCGGCTTTTTGACCGTCTCGATTTTCCACAGGGGATGCACCATCGGCTTCACAGAGACGAATCCCTCCGGGATCTGCACCCGCAGGCGCACGGTCGGGGATCCATCGCAGCCATGGGGCACCCGAAAGGTGAGCTTGGCAAAGCTGCCCGCCGGGGCCTCTTTGGGATGGACGGTGACATGGGCCCAGGCAGAGGAAAGGGGTAAAAAACTCATTCCCAGGGCCAGCAGAGATTTCTTGGCCAGGGTCAAGTAACTTTGCAGACTGAACATTCGCAGATGCTCCTTACAAGCCTGTAGAGAAAGAGAAAAATGCAGTGTTTGTTGGTCAAAACCTAGGGGTGGTGATGGGATCCGTGGGATTCCGTTACGCTCATGCTGTGCTGTCCCCAACTGGCTAGGCCCATCGACACCAGGCCGGCACTGGCCAAGCCCATCGACACCAGCCCGAAGGAGAGCGCTCCCATAGCCACCAGGCCAATGGAGAGGATGCCGTGGGTCACCACGCCGATGGCCACTACCCCATGGGCAGAAATGCCCACCGCCACCAAGCCATGGGCTCCCACGCCAACCGACAGGACTTTGCGGCGGGATCCCTGTCCTTCACATCCCTGCTCGTGAGGCAGCCGCTCCGCCGGGCTTTCCTGCAGCAAGGCTGGATCTTGAGTCTTCTCTTTGGACACTAGCCTCTACTCCAGTTGTGCTCAGCGCGATCCAAAACGTAGGCCGCCACCGCCTCGATCTCCTCCGGCTTGAGAATCTTGGCAAAAGCCGGCATGGCCCCTTTGCCGTTTCTCACTTGGGCCTGGATCAGCTCAGGGGTGTCTACGTGGTACTCATGAAGAGCCGCCAGAGAAAGGTTTTTCGCTGCCACCAAAGTGTTGCGCCCGTTCAAGTGACAACCCACACATTTGGCCTGAAAGACCTTGGCTCCCAAGGCCAAATCCGGCTCAGCAGAAGCCATTTGCGGGCCTAAAAAGAGGGCAAATACTGCCACCAAAAGCCCGATAAAAAGGTTGATCATTCGCATTTTCATCTCAGGGACTGACCGAAAACTAGCCCTTAAGGCCCGCCCATTATCCCAAGCCCGTTGGGCCAGGTCAAAAGACAGCCTGTCGAGTTTCCCCCGGCTACTATAAGGTCAGGATCCCCCGAAGCCATGAGCGGTCTGCCCCCCGATTTCATTCAGTTGGTGCGCCAAAAGGCCGACCTCGTGGAAGTGGTGGCCGAAAAAGTGGTGCTGCGCAAGCAGGGAAAGAACTTCGTTGGGCTTTGCCCTTTCCACAACGACCACAAACCCAGTTTTCAGGTCAGCCCCAGCAAGCAGATCTACAAGTGCTTCTCCTGCGGGGCAGGGGGAGATGTGCTGCGCTTTGTCATGCAGACCGAGCATCTCTCCTTTGCTGAGGCCGTGCGCCACTTGGCGCGGCGATACCACATACCTCTGCCCACCCGCAATCCCGAGGCGCAGCCCTTGGGATCCCTTGATGAGCGGGAGCTCTCCCACCGGGAAAAGCTGCTGGAGATTTTGGCCATGGCTGCCGATTTTTATCGGCATGCCCTCCGATCCCAGCTAGGATCCGCCGCCCGCCAGTACCTGCACAGCCGCCACCTGAGCGAAGAAACTTTGCAAAAATTTCAAATCGGCTTTGCTCCCCCCGGCTGGCAATCTCTCTACGAATACTTGGTCAACCACAAGCGCCAACCGGTCAAACTTTTAGAAGAGGCTGGATTGCTGGTTCCCCGCCAGCAGGGATCCGGCCACTACGACCGCTTTCGCAACCGGATCATGCTGCCCATTTTCGATGTGCAGGGGCGGGTGATCGGGTTTGCCGGCAGAGCCTTGGGGGAGTCAGGACAGCCCAAGTACCTCAACTCTCCAGAAACAGAGCTCTTCAACAAAAGCCAGGTGGTCTATGGCCTCAACTTTGCCCGCGATGCCATTGCCAAGGCCGATCAAGTCCTGGTGGTGGAAGGCTACTTCGATGTCATCGCCCTGCATCAGGCGGGGGTTGCCTATGCCGTAGCCGCTATGGGCACCGCTTTGACGCCCCACCAGGTGAAGACCCTGCTGCGCTACACCCAATCGAAGCGACTGATTCTCAATTTTGATGCGGATCGGGCCGGTTTGAACGCCGCCAACCGAGCCATTGAAGCCGTTGAAGAACAAGCGCGGCGCGGAGAAATTGAGCTGCGCATTCTCACCCTTCCTGAGGGCAAAGATGCCGACGAATTTTTGCGGGAGCACAGGGGCTCCGCCCCGCTGACACCAGCGGTTGCTGAACTGCAAACCCTGATTGAGCAGGCCCCCCTGTGGCTGGATTGGCGAATTGAACAGGTGCTGGCCGGTCGGGATCTGAGCCGGGCCGCCGATTTTCAACAGGCCCGTCAAGCCCTTGTGCAACTGCTGGCCGGTTTGGGTGGACAGTGGCGCTCTTTGTATTTGCACAAAGTGGCAGAATTGCTCAGCCGCGGCAACGGTCGCCTCAGTCGAGATTTGGAAGAAGACCTGCGCCGAGCCGTGCGGCAGTACCGCTGGGCCAAACCCCAGCAACCTTCCCTCAATAAGGGATCCAAACTCTTGCAGTCGGAGTCCCATCTTTTGCAGATCTTTCTGCATTTTGGCGAGTATCGCCGCGAAATTCGCCAAACTTTGCTGGAGCGGGAGCTGCAATTTAGCTTTCGCCCCCACCGGGAGCTGTGGCAGCGGATCTTGGAACTGATCTCGGCTCAGCCGGAGCTGGAAGAGCAAGAAGAGACGTTGCTGACGGCTTTGCGCACCCTCTGTGCCCAAGATGAGCAGCTCAACGAGCGCCTCAGCCATCTGCTTTGGCTGGACGAAAACACCCGCGTAGCTCTGATGCGTCCGCAGATGGTGGTGCGGGCCGCCATTGCCAACATGGAGCTGGAAATTCGCCAGAAGCGCTACCGCTACTGGACCCAACTGTGGGATCAAGCCTTTTCCGAAGGCAACACTGCCCTGGCCGCCCAGTACCAGGCCGGCATCCAGCAGGAATACCAAGCGATTCAGGCGCTGCAGCGGCAGGTGCAACTGAGCCTGGAAGACATGTCGGAAACCCCACTGGCCGAAGATTTATAGTCATTTCGATTCAAACTAGGACACTAAACCCATAACCCCATACGCGGCCAGAAGGCTTCTCTCTATAGCCCGAGTGTCTCACCCTAAACTGAACAGACTGTAGTGGCTGATGGACGGCCTGTTGGTGCTCAAAAGGGCTTCGCTCCCCTAGCGCGAGATCAGCTCCGCTTGCAACCGCTCCCGGGCCACCTGCAAAGCCTCTGCCAATTTCTCCGGCTGTTTGCCCCCGGCCTGGGCCAAGTTGGGCCGTCCGCCGCCGCCCCCTCCGGTGAGTTTGGCAATCTCGCCGATGAAGGATCCCGCCTTCAGGCCAAGTTGCTGCACAGCAGGGCTAAAGGCAGCCACCAGGCTGACCTTGCCGGCTTCCGGCACCGATCCCAGCACCACTGCCCCTTCCCCCAGCTTGTGGAGCAGATGCTCGGCAGCGGTTTTGAGGGCCTCAGGGGTGGTGGATCCCAGCTCGGCCACCAGCACCTTGAGATCTCCGACGGCAACCGCCTGGGCCAGCAGACCTTCGGCCTGTAGCAAGGCCAACTGGCTGCGCACCTCTTCCAGTTCCTTCTGGGCAGCTTTCAGCTCCGCCTGTAGGGCGGCAACCCGCTCCGGCAGTTCCTGGGGCTTGGCTTTAAATTGAGCGCTCAGCTCCCGCACCACCCTGTCCCGTTCGTTCAGGTATTCCAGCACAGCCGGCCCGGCCACGGCCTCGATGCGACGGATCCCAGCAGCCACTCCCGTCTCGGCGATGATCTTGAACAGGCCGATCTCGGCGGTGTTGTTGACGTGGGTGCCGCCACACAGCTCCATCGACACCCCCGGAAAGTCGATCACCCGCACCTCAGCGCCGTATTTTTCCCCGAACATGGCCACAGCACCTCTGGCTTTGGCTTCGGCCAAGGGCATGATCGCCACTTGAGCAGCATGGGCCTCGGCAATCCAGGTGTTCACCAAGTTCTCGATCTGTTCCAGCTCCTCAGGGGTGACTGGCCGGGATAGGGTGAAATCAAAGCGCAGCCGGTCAAAAGCCACCAGGGATCCCGCCTGACCAATCGAGGGATCGACAATTCTTTTCAGGGCCGCCTGCAGCAGGTGGGTGGCGGTGTGGTGGGCTTGGGCGCGCCGCCGACAGGCCAGGTCAATCTGGGCTTGGACGGGATCCCCCACCCGCAGGATCCCGCGTTCCACACGGCCAAAGTGAACGAACAGATCCCCTTGCTTTTGCACATCTTCAACGCGCACCAGCAGGCCATCCCCGGAGAGGTAGCCCCGGTCGCCAATTTGCCCGCCGGACTCGGCGTAGAAGGGCGTGCGATCCAAAACGACCTGCACTGCCTGCCCTGCCTCCACTTGGGGCACCGATTTTCCCCCGACCAGCAGGGCCTCGACCACGCCGCGGGCAGAAGATTGGCTGTACCCCAAAAACTCCGTTTGGCTGAGGAAATCCGCCAGCTCGTCCAGGGATCCCTGGGCCGTGAGATCGATGGTTTGGTGGGCGGCGCGGGCCCGCTGCCGCTGTTTCTCCATTTCTTGTTCAAAGCCCTCCAGATCCACACTGAAGCCGTGTTCTTGGGCGATTTCTTGGGTCAGCTCCAGCGGAAAACCGTAGGTATCGAAGAGCTTGAAGGCGTCGGCGCCGGAGATCTGCTTTTGGGAGCCGGTGGAGTGCTCCGCACCGCTGTCACGACGGGAAGATTCGACAGCAGCAAACAGATCCAGCAGCAGCCGTTCCCCCCGCTCCAGGGTTTTGAGAAACTGCTCTTCCTCCCGTTGCAGCTCGGTCTTGATCAGGGTTTCTCGCTCCCGCACCTGAGGATAGGCAGCCTCGGCCAACTGAATCGCGGTCTCGATTACCGGGATGGTGAAAGGCTCGCCGATCCCCAGCAACCGACCGTGGCGCACCATTCGCCGGATCAGCCGCCGCAGCACATAGCCCCGATCCACATTGGAAGGGAGCACCCCATCGGCAATCAAGTGCATCACTGCCCGCGCGTGATCCCCGATCACCTTCAGAGAGATCTGCTGCTCCGGGTCGGCCTTGGAGTAGTTCAGCCCGGCGATCCCAGCCGCCGTTTGAATGATGGGAAAGATCAAGTCCGTCTCGTAGTTGTTGGGCACCCCCTGCAACACCTGGGCCAACCGCTCCAACCCCAGGCCGGTGTCGATGTTTTGCTTGGCCAGCGGCATCAGGTGACCTTCGCTATCCCGGTTCAGCTCCATGAACACCAGGTTGTAGATCTCCAGAAAGCGGGAGTCATCCTCCAAATCGATCCGCTCATCCCCCAGCTCCGGCTTGAAGTCGTAGTAGATCTCAGAACAAGGGCCACAGGGGCCGGTGGGGCCGGCAGCCCAGAAATTATCCGCCTCTCCCATGCGCTGGATGCGGTGGGCCGGGATCCCTATCTCATCTCGCCAGAGGGCAAAAGCCTCCTCATCTTCGCGAAAGACGCTCACCACCAGCCGTTCCGGGGGCAGGCCGAAAACCTCCGTCACCAGCTCCCAGGCCCAGGCGATGGCCTCTTTTTTGAAGTAGTCGCCAAAGCTGAAGTTGCCCAGCATCTCGAAGAAGGTGTGGTGGCGCGCCGTTCGGCCCACGTTCTCGATGTCGTTGGTGCGCACACATTTCTGGGCCGTTGTAACCCGTGGGTACTCCGGATCCCGTTGCCCCAGGAAAATGGGCTTAAAGGGCAACATGCCGGCAATGGTCAGCAGCACCGTTGGATCTTCTGGCACCAAGGAGGCGCTGGGTAACACCTGGTGGCCCCGCTGAGCGTAGAAGTCCAGAAAAGTTTGCCGAATGGCGGCACCGGAAAGCGCTGGAAACATGACAGGCGAAGATGGCTGTATTCATCAATTCTAAGTTTTCCCTCTGCAGGGCAGTCCAGCCCTTGTTGTTCTCCTCTGTTCCACCAAACCCCATCCGCCGAAAACCTAAGCGATTTGTCCGATTAACCTCAGGGCGGGCAGACGCTAAGATCAGCCTATCTGAGGCAGTTGTGCAAGATTTGTTTCTTCTTGGTCTAACCTGTATGTATCTCTCACAACTTGCCTGCCGACTTCTTGGCTCCGTCTCGGTTGTCCGGATCGCCAGCCGGTAACCCCAAACTGGTATGCCCACTTGCTACTGCCTTAACCCTGCCTGTTTGCACCCGGAAAACCCGGCGGATGCCTCTACCTGTGCCTCTTGTGGCCATCCCCTGCTGCTGCGCAATCGCTACCGGGCCTTCAAGCGCATTGGCCAGGGGGGATTTGGCTCTACCTTTTTGGCGCGGGATGAGGACATGCCCTCCAAACCTTGGCGGGTGATCAAGCAGTTGCGCCCGGTCGAGGGATCCCCGCAACTGGCCAAGCTGGCGGAGGAGCTCTTCAATCGCGAGGCCCAAGTGTTGGAGCGCCTGGGCGAACATTCGCAGATCCCCAAGCTCTACGCCCACTTCCAGGAAGGCGGCAAGTTCTACCTGGTGCAGGAATTTATCCAGGGCACCACCCTCTCCCAAGAAATGCGTCGCAATGGGCCCTTTTCCGAAGAACAAACCCGGCAGGTGATGCAGGAGGTGCTGCTGATCCTCAGCTATGTCCACAGCCAAAACACGGTTCACCGAGACATTAAACCTGCCAACCTCATTCGCCGCAAAGAGGATCAGCGGCTGGTGCTGATCGACTTTGGGGCCGTAAAGGAACTGGGGCCAGCCCAGGAGCAGGCGGCAGAAGTGACAGCAATCCGCTCCCTTGGCTTTTCTCCCCCGGAGCAAGTAGCCGGCCAGGCGGTCGGTCCCTCTAGCGATCTCTATGCCTTGGCTGCCACCTGCATCAACTTGATGACGTTGGAATCTCCGGCCAAGTTTTATAACCATGAAACGGGACAGTGGGATTGGTCGGATTGCCTGCAGCTCAGCCCGGAATTCGACGCCATTTTGCACCGCATGTTGCAGCCGGCCATCAATCAGCGCTTTGCCACCGCCACCGAGGTCTTGCGGGCGTTGCAAGGGATCCCGGTGGAAGAGGCAGGCGGCCCGATCTCTCAGCCGATTGTGTTGCCCAGCTCTCCCCTGTCTGCCAATCCCAGCACATCGGTGATCTCCGGCTACTGGGCCAAGCGCCGCTCGGGTGGTTTCGTGCCCACACCCCTCCCTCCGTCCACCGCAGGGGGAATGACAGCCAGCAGCCCGGTATCCATCCCCTCTGAGTGGGGGAGCACCACCGGTTTCACCCAACTGGGCCGAGCCAGCAGCATCACAGGCAGCGGACGGATCAAGCCGGCTACCCCACCGCGGATCCCTTCCATGGCGGGAGCGGATCTGCGGGGAAAGTCCTTTGCCAACCAAAACCTAGCCGGCTATGATTTGCGCCAGGCCGATCTGCGGGGGGCCGATTTCTCAGGGGCCAACTTGCAGGGGGCGGATCTGCGCGGCATCCTCTTCAACACCCCTCAACCCTACTGGCTGCGGGTTTTGATCCAACTGTCTGGATCGGCCAAAACGTTGGGAGGGATCCTGACAGGCTTGGGGGGGCTGCTGGGCTCAGGGATCCTGGCCTTTTTGCTTGTCCGCCTGACCACGGGCAATTTGGTTTATGCGTTAGGAGCGGCTGGGATCGCCTTGGTGGTGGCCAGCTCGGTGATCTGGTCGATGGGCGGTGGGGTTCGTTTGGCTCGATACCCAGAAGAAAAGAGCAAGCGCTTTACCAACTTTTGCAAAGCGGATCTACGGGGGGCGCGGATGGACGAGAAGCTACGGAAGTTTGCCCGCCGACAGGGAGCCATTTTGAGCTGACGCAGGGCGGATTGCGGATCTGGCGGATCTGGAATTTTGCGTTGCGATCTTTAACTTTATAGATCTTTAATAGTTTTATAGTTGTTTCAGGCTAGGATGAGACGTCTGGGCTACTGCTCGCGCCAGCGGGACGGAGTCCTATCGC